>NZ_VMMT01000024.1:0-13966 GCF_013277355.1 Streptococcus sp. 1343 | reverse complement strand
TGCTTGTTTGAAACTAAGCGACTATAAAATATTAGCAATAAGCTTATTTAGAGATTTTAATATAGGAGGTGAAAAATATAGAGCAACAAACTTTTATATCTATACTTTTGTTGAGAACTTAGAAAGTATAGGAGATAAACCGTCACAATGGAACTCTGATTTGAATCATTTACTCAATGAAGAGGGTATGTATCTGAATAAAGAGGCTTTGATTCATTTTGAGTATAATGAATCAGAAAAAAATATGGTATTATAAATAGGAAAAGGAGATAAATTATCATGGAAATTAATCAAGTAATCATTAACATTTCTGCTAGACATGTTCATTTAAAGAGGGAACATTTAGATATTTTATTTGGTGAAGGATACCAACTAAACAAGTTAAAAGATTTGTATCAGCCTGGTGAATTTGCTGCTGAAGAACAGGTTACAATTCAGTCGGCATCTGGCGAGATTAATCGTGTCAGGGTATTAGGACCAATTCGTCCTTATACACAAGTTGAGGTTTCTAAAACAGATTCTAGATTATTAAAGATAACTCCACCAGTACGTACTTCGAGTGAGATTGAAAACTCTTCACCGATTACCATTATAGGACCTAATGGAAGAGTTAATTTAGATGAAGGGTGCATTATTGCTAATAGACATATTCACTTTGCCACAGAAGAAGCTGAGGAAATGGGTCTTAAAAATGGAGATATAGTTTCTGTTGAAGTAAAAAGCGAAAAAAGTGCTACTTTGCATGATGTTCATTGCAGAGTGAGTGATAAATATAGATTGGAAATGCATATTGATACTGATGATGCGAATGCACTTCTTTTATCAGGAGGTGAGATTGGCACGATTATAAAAGAGTAGAAATGGAGATTATCGAAAGTTGATTAAGGCATTAATAATTAGAAATTTTCAAATGTATACTAGATTTTTTCCAGTAGCTCTATTCCTGAATCGATTGTTAGATGCCATTTTTCAGCTTTTAGGGTATTGGTTAATTGCTCATTATCTTTTTAATAACAAATTAGTAGTTAGTCAAGTAGAAGTGATTGATTATTTTACTTTCGCTGCTGCTGGGATGCTTTACTACAATGTTGCTGTTGCTATTTTGATGAATGTAGGGCGTTCATTGATGGTTGAGGTTCGAGAGGGAACCTTGGAAAGCTTATTTATAACTCCATATAGTATTTTCAGCTATTATATAGGCGTGTTCATTGAACAGCTTGGAAGAACTTTTATGGAGTTTTGTTCACTTTTTATTATTTCTATTTTGCTCGGTGCAAAGTTCATGGCAACTCCAATATCCTATTGGCTGTTGAGAGTTATGTTGTTATTGTTTTAATATCATTTTCTATGAGTGTTTTTGTTGCTAACATAATGCTCTGGTTAAGAGATACATTTATAAGTCAGAATACGTTATTTATTTTGATATTTTTAGTATCTGGTGTTACATTTCCTAGGACAGTGCTTCTTGATTTTCTAAAATGTGTTGGTGATTTATTACCAATTACTTATGGCTTAGAGATAGTTAGACTAATATCTTCTGGAGATTTGGAATCGCTTCAACTATGTCTATTGATTTTTAAAGTTTTACTTCTCTCATTAGTTTTTATTGTGATTGGCTTGCTCAGTTATAAAAAGATGGAGAAGAAAGTGATCGAATATTTAACAATTTAGGAGAATTCCGATGTTAGAAGTAAAAAATGTATCTAAAAGTTATCTTACAAAAACGAAGATTAATTTACTAAAAAGAAAAAGTAAGCTATTAATAATGTTTCATTAAAAATTCCAAGAGGAAAAATAATTGGAGTTTTAGGAGAAAATGGGGCAGGCAAAACAACCTTAATAAAAATGATGACAACGCTTCTAAAACAAGATTCAGGAGAAATTACAATTAATGGAATTGATATTAATGATAATTTAAAGGATACTCGAAGTAAAATCAATGTTATAAGTGATGGAGAGAGAAATCTTTTTATATGGTCTAAAATTGATACTTCAATTTCATATGACCACTTATTGAGAAAATTAACATCTGAATATGATGTATCAGAGAAAAAAGCAGATAAAGACTTGAAAAGAATTATTAACCAATTTAGTGAACTTGAGTTTGTTTCAGTTAAGGGAGGTTAATGTTGCTTTTTCTGAAATATATTTAATGCTTATATCGAAAATACTTAGAAAAGTCTTGAAGTTTTGTGGCTCTTTATCAACTTGTAGTGGGGTGATGAAAAGAGTGGTTAATACTAGACATACTTCAAAAAGCATTGTACGATAGTAACATGAAATTAGCTAAACAAGAAATCACCTTTCTCTTTAAAGACCTTACTAAGCCTCTAACACAAAGTCTTCCAATCGTTCTGCTTTGTTTGATGGGAAAATCCTATCAAGAGATGATAGAGCGTCTAGACTGTAGTTTGGTGAAATTTAAAGAAGGATGAGGAGTTAGGTTCGGACTCTCTCCTTCAAGAAAGACGTGGTGGTTGTAACCACGTTTATATGACAGTCAAGGAATAGATAGTTTTCCGGTCATTTGAAAACTTCAGAGGAAGAGGAAGTTGTTACAGTAGATTTCCTGCAAAATCTAGATTGAATTGTAATAAAAATGAATTCATTGCTTATAACGTACCGGACTAGGATATACAGGCCGTTGTAGGACAAGTGTTCTAGAGATTGTTTCTCAGGAGGTTTAGTGATACTCCATTTCTTCAGTCCTATCAAAAGGAGATTAGTCGTTCCTACACAGGTGATGCTTTCTGTCAACTGTTGAAGCGACATAGCTGGCGCACTGTTGCCCTAGATCCTAAGAAAGCAGGCGCTCAAACCATTGCCGCGTCTAAACATCCCATCTCTATTCAAGAAGGTAAGAAAACGCTTTAAAGATAGTAGATGCTTTCGTAAGCTTGGGTTCATGCATCAAAGATGAGGCTGGTTTCGGATAGGCAGTAAACTAGGATCTTGTTAGCCACCTAAAGGAATAGGTCCTCCTGTCCATAGTCATTCCGTGCATGAATTCTCTTACTGTTAGAGAGCTGTTGATGCTTATAGAGGAGCATCCTTTTTCCTGCTTGCCGGAGGATGCCATACTGAATGGAGGAAAGCTTGTTTACAAGAACTGTCACAGGCCTATCCAACTGATTTTATTTTACTAGTCATGGATCATGCCCTAGGGCATCCATCAAGTAGCTTAACTATTCCAAATCATATTGGCTTTCCCTTTATTCCCCCATACAGGCCAGAGATGAATCCTATTGAACAGATGCAGAAAGAGCTTGGTGAAGGTGGCTTTCAGAATAAAGCATTTCAAACCTTGGAAGCTGGCATTGATACATTTCAAGAGATCATACAAGGATTAGAGAGGAGTGTTGTAAAGTCCATCGTTAAAAGAGAATGAACCAGAATGCTTTTTGAAAATAGATATGAGTATTAGTTGAACTGCCCTATGCCGAACGGCACCTACGGTGGTGTGAGAGGGACTAGTCTTAGCCCCTACTCGATTCAATCTGTACCCACACAATTCTTCTTTTTTTATCTTGTGATTCACTCTGTTCTATTTTAAAATGAAATGGTAGCTACCAATATAAATGATGAGGATAAAACAAATGACTGAAAATCGTTATGAATTAAATAAAAATTTGGCACAGATGCTCAAAGGTGGGGTTATCATGGACGTTCAAAATCCTGAACAGGCTCGTATTGCAGAGGCTGCTGGTGCGGCTGCTGTT
Source organism: Streptococcus sp. 1343 (assembly GCF_013277355.1). NCBI lineage: Bacteria > Bacillati > Bacillota > Bacilli > Lactobacillales > Streptococcaceae > Streptococcus > Streptococcus sp. 1343. Next base: position 10,247 of record NZ_VMMT01000024.1, on the reverse strand, counting down.
ATGGCTTTGGAGCGGATTCCAGCTGATATTCGTGCAGCTGGTGGTGTTTCCCGTATGAGTGATCCAAAGATGATTAAGGAAATCCAAGAAGCGGTTAGCATTCCAGTGATGGCTAAGGTTAGAATCGGGCATTTTGTTGAAGCTCAGATTTTAGAGGCTATTGAGATTGACTATATCGATGAGAGTGAAGTTTTATCTCCAGCTGACGATCGTTTCCATGTGGACAAGAAAGAATTTCAAGTACCTTTTGTCTGTGGAGCTAAGGACTTGGGGGAAGCCTTGCGTCGTATCGCTGAAGGTGCTTCCATGATTCGTACTAAAGGAGAACCGGGTACAGGAGATATTGTCCAAGCTGTTCGCCATATGCGTATGATGAATCAGGAAATTCGCCGTATTCAAAACCTACGCGAGGACGAACTTTATGTTGCTGCCAAGGAATTGCAAGTCCCTGTAGAATTGGTTCAATACGTCCATGAACATGGGAAATTGCCAGTTGTAAACTTCGCAGCTGGAGGCGTTGCAACGCCAGCAGATGCTGCACTTATGATGCAATTAGGGGCAGAGGGTGTATTTGTCGGTTCAGGTATTTTTAAGTCAGGCGATCCTGTTAAACGAGCGAGTGCCATTGTTAAGGCTGTGACTAACTTCCGTAATCCTCAAATCCTAGCTCAAATCTCTGAAGATCTAGGAGAAGCTATGGTTGGTATCAATGAAAATGAGATCCAAATTCTCATGGCTGAGCGAGGAAAATAGATGAAAATCGGAATATTGGCCTTGCAAGGTGCCTTTGCAGAGCATGCAAAAGTGCTAGATCAATTAGGTGTCGAGAGTGTTGAAATCAGAAATTTAGAGGATTTTCAGAAATCTCAGAGTGACTTGTCGGGTTTGATTTTGCCTGGTGGTGAGTCTACAACCATGGGCAAGCTCTTACGAGACCAGGACATGCTGATTCCCATTCGAGAAGCCATTCTATCTGGTTTACCAGTATTTGGAACCTGTGCAGGCTTGATTTTGCTGGCTAAGGAAATTACTTCTCAGAAAGAGAGTCATCTAGGAACTATGGATATGGTGGTCGAGCGCAATGCCTATGGGCGCCAATTAGGAAGTTTCTATACGGAAGCAGAATGTAAGGGAGTTGGTCAGATTCCAATGACCTTTATCCGTGGTCCAATTATCAGCAGTGTTGGAGAAGATGTAGAAATTCTAGCAACAGTGAATAATCAAATCGTTGCAGCCCAAGAAAAAAATATGTTGGTAACTTCTTTTCATCCTGAATTGACTGATGATGTAAGCTTGCACCAGTACTTTATAAATATATGTGAAGAAAAAAGATAGTAAAAAAGCGCAAAAAATCACTTCCTGTGCTATACTATAATTGAAATTTTTTTAGTTTTTGCGTTAGAAATGTTTCCTCAGTCCTAGCGCCTTTTCTTTTTGATAAGTATGCTTGGTGGAGAGTAGATTGTAAATGATTCTGAAGATCTTATGAGCACAAGCAATGACGGCTTTCATATTGCTTCCTCTTTAGGAAATTCGATTATAAAACTCTAAGCAGGCTCTGCCTGCTTAGAGTTTTACATGTAATAAACAATGGCGATGTATTGGAGTGCGGACGCAGCTAGGATAAAGAGATGCCAAATCATGTGGAAATAAGGTTTTTTCTTGGCGTAAAATCCAGCCCCAACTGTATAAGAGAGTCCGCCAGTTACCATGAGACTCCAGAAAATTGGTGTCGTTTGACTGATAATGGCAGGAATGATAGCCAGAACCAACCAGCCCATAATCAGGTAAAGAGCAAGGCTAAATTTTTCATTGACTTTTTTAGCAAGGATTTTATAGAGAATACCAAAGATGGTCGTTCCCCATTGGATAGCAATAATCAGATAGCCAAACCAGTTATTCATCAAGGTTAAGACGACTGGCGTATAAGAGCCTGCGATAGCCACATAAATCATAGAATGGTCAATAATTCTCAAGACGTATTTGTGGGTCGAACCATAGGCCATAGAGTGGTAAATGGTGGATGAGAGGAACATGAGAAAGAGACTGATAACGAAAATGGAAACGCCGATAGAGGATAAAAAGCCATGTGCTTCGTAACTATAGGTGGATGAAATAGGGAGTAAGATGAGCATGATGACTGCACCCACAGCATGGGTCACACTATTAGCAATCTCTTCTCCGAAACTGAGTTGTTTGCTGAGTTTAAGACTAGTGTTCATTGGATTACCTCCTCTTGAGTATGATGGATTAAGGCTAGGGTTTGATGATAGAGTTTAACGGTTTGGCAGCTGGTTTGGATGATAGGGTTAGCTGGGTCAATTCCTTGGTTCATGTAGTTCACAAAAGCATCGTAGAGTTGCTCTGAACTTGCTTGACTTTGTAGAGTATTCAGTGTCTGAGCGATTTCTTGAATCGAAAATACAGACTTGAGGGTTGTGATAGCAATCAGACGGGCAATCTGTTGACGTTGGTATTTTTTCTTGTCAGGTTTTGTCAGGTAACCATGTTTGACATAATTGTTAACCATAGATGCTGTCAAGCCTTTGTCTTTATCAGGAGAGATAGGGGCACAGACCTGATTGACATAGAGTAAAACCTGGTCCAGATAGAGGTCAATATTTGGAATTTCTGCCCATTTTGGGTAGGAAAAGGTAGTTTTCATTTTCAACTCCTTTTTATCTAGTTTTAATAACTAGATTATAAAATAACAAAAACAGAAAGTCAAGTTTTAACTGCTTGTAGAAAGACTTAAATTATGCTAGGATGGGAGAAACTAGTCAGAAATGAGGAGAAAAGATGGAGATTCGTTTAGCTTTTCCAAATGAAGTAGATGACATCATGCAAGTGATGGAGGATGCTAAAAAATGTTTAGCGGATGCTGGTAGTGACCAGTGGCAAAATGGTTATCCAAATGCTGATATTATTATTGAAGATATTATCTCAGGTCAAGCCTATGTAGCCTTGGAAGAGGGAGAACTACTAGCCTATGCTGCTGTGACCAAGAGTCCAGAGGCAGCCTATGAAGCCATTTATGAAGGCAACTGGCAAGTTGGGGAGTCAGAGTACCTAGTCTTTCACCGTATTGCTGTGGCAGCAGATGTGCAGGGACAGGGAGTTGCTCAAACCTTTTTAGAGGGCTTGATTGAAGGTTTTGATTATCTAGATTTTCGCTCAGATACGCATGCTGAAAACAAAGCTATGCAGCATATTTTTGAAAAACTCGGTTTTAAACAGGTTGGTAAGGTTCCAGTTGATGGCGAACGCTTGGCCTATCAAAAATTAAAGAAATAATGCAAAAGAAGTATGTAAAAATGCTCTATTCTTCGCCGATTGGCTCCCTTTCTCTCGTAGCTGATGACCATTATTTGTATGGAATTTGGGTTCAGGAGCAGAAGCATTTTGAGAGGGGACTAGGAGATGAGACGATAGAAGCAGTTGTTAGTCATCCCATTTTAGACCCAGTTATTACTTGCTTAGATGCTTACTTTAAAGGCAAGCCTAAGGATTTATCCGACTTGCCCTTGGCTCCAATTGGAACGGATTTTGAAAAGCGAGTTTGGGACTATTTACAGGGAATTCCTTATGGTCAGACAGTGACATATGGGCAAATAGCCCAAGACCTGCAAGTGCCTTCTGCTCAAGCAATTGGTGGAGCGGTAGGACGCAATCCTTGGTCTATTCTAGTACCTTGTCACCGTGTGCTGGGAGCAGACAAGCGTCTGACTGGTTATGCCGCAGGAGTGGAAAAGAAAGCCTGGCTCTTGGAGTATGAAGGCGCAGATTTTAAAGATATAAATAATAGAAAGTGAAAGACATGTTAGAATTTATCGAATACCCAAAATGTTCAACTTGTAAAAAAGCAAAACAAGAATTAAACCAACTCGGTGTGGACTACAAAGCCGTCCATATCGCCGAAGAAACACCTAGCCAAGAAGTTATTTTAAACTGGCTGGAAACCTCAGGGTTTGAATTGAAGCAATTTTTTAACACCAGTGGAATCAAATACCGTGAATTAGGGTTAAAAGATAAGGTAGGAAGTCTGTCAAACCAAGAAGCAGCTGAGTTGCTAGCAAGCGACGGCATGTTGTTAAAACGGCCAATTTTAGTAGAAAATGGAACTGTTAAACAAATCGGTTATCGAAAACCTTATGAAGAATTGGGATTGAAATAGTTTTTACTTATCTCTCTGATAGATAAAATATATAACCTCCCTGTTTTAAAGTATGATAAACTAGTAGGTAGACAAAGACTGTATCTGACCGTAGCAAATAATTTCATTGACGGCAGAAGTATGGTAGAATGAATCATTATCAGGAGAGGATGTTTTTATGAATGTTACAACGATTTTAGCATCAGATTGGTATCAAAACTTGATGCAATTGATTCCGGATGGCAAGCTTTTTAGCTTGCGTTCGGTCTTTGATGGAATTCCGAGAATTGTTCAACAACTTCCAACAACGATTATGTTGACAATTGGTGGTGCCTTTTTTGGCTTGGTTTTGGCGCTTCTTTTTGCCATTGTGAAGATCAATCGTGTCAAGATTTTATATCCCTTGCAGGCCTTCTTTGTTAGTTTCTTAAAAGGGACACCGATTTTAGTGCAGCTCATGTTGACCTACTACGGAATTCCTTTGGCTTTGAAAGCTCTCAATCAGCAATGGGGAACTGGTCTCAATATCAATGCGATTCCAGCCGCTGCTTTTGCGATTGTCGCCTTTGCCTTTAATGAGGCAGCTTATGCTAGTGAAACCATTCGTGCAGCCATTCTCTCAGTTAACCCTGGTGAGATTGAGGCGGCACGCAGTCTGGGTATGACCCGAGCGCAAGTTTATCGACGAGTGATTATTCCAAATGCAGCAGTTGTGGCAACTCCAACCTTGATTAACTCCCTCATCGGCTTGACCAAGGGAACTTCCCTAGCCTTTAGTGCGGGTGTTGTGGAAGTCTTTGCCCAAGCTCAGATTTTGGGTGGTGCCGATTATCGTTATTTTGAGCGCTTCATCTCCGTTGCTCTTGTTTATTGGGTAGTCAATATCGGAATTGAGAGCCTTGGTCGTTTCATCGAGAGAAAAATGGCTATTTCTGCACCAGATACAGTGCAAACAGATGTGAAAGGAGACCTTCGTTAATGATTAAGATTTCGAATTTAAGCAAATCCTTTTCAGGACAGACTGTCTTGGATCATCTGGACTTGGATATTCAAAAAGGGGAAGTTGTAGCCTTGATTGGTTCTTCAGGAGCTGGAAAATCAACCTTTCTTCGCAGTCTCAATTATCTTGAAACACCTGATAGTGGCTCGATTCAGATTGATGATTTCTCGGTTGATTTTTCTAAAATCACTCAAGAAGAAATCCTTGCCCTACGTCGCAAGTTATCTATGGTATTTCAGCAGTTTAATTTGTTTGAGCGCCGTACAGCACTTGATAATGTGAAAGAAGGCTTGGTTGTTGTCAAGAAATTATCTGACCAAGAAGCGACTAAGATTGCCAAGGAAGAGTTGGCTAAGGTTGGGCTTTCTGATCGTGAAAACCATTACCCTCGCCATTTATCAGGTGGACAAAAGCAACGGGTTGCCTTGGCGCGTGCGCTTGCTATGAAACCAGATGTCTTGCTCTTAGATGAACCAACTTCAGCCCTTGACCCAGAATTGGTCGGTGAAGTAGAGAAGTCTATTGCAGATGCTGCTAAGTCAGGTCAGACCATGATTTTGGTCAGTCATGACATGTCCTTTGTAGCCCAAGTGGCTGATAAGATTCTCTTCTTAGATAAGGGGAAAATCATCGAGTCTGGAACACCAGATGAGATTATCCACCATCCTAAAGAAGAGCGGACAAAAGAATTCTTCGCTAGTTACAAACGGACTTATATTTGATATAATAGATAAAGAAAAACTCAGTTAGCTGGACTAGCTGAGTTTACTCTTTAAAAAAGATAGAAATGAGAGAAATCATGCTACTGCAACTATTTTCTTTATATTTCGAGAGTTTGATCTTAACCACCATCCTCGTCCTGATTTTTTTAGGAATTTGGATTGGACTGAGAGCCATGTCGGGAGTTGATAAGACAGCCAAGGCTCGCCAAGCCCATCTCTATGATATGATTATGATTGGGGTCTTGGTTGTTCCAGTATTATCCTTTGCGGTTATGAGTTTAATTCTTGTTTTCCAGGCATAATCCTTGCGTGATTGACAAGAAAGAGTTAGAATAAAGATAGTTACAACAAGAAAGAAGGAAACTATATGTACGATACTATTATTATCGGTGCTGGACCTGCAGGGATGACTGCAGCCTTGTATGCTGCTCGAAGCAATTTGAAAGTAGCTTTGATTGAAGGTGGTCTGCCAGGTGGTCAGATGAATAATACATCTGATATCGAAAATTACCCAGGATATGCTAATATTAGTGGACCTGAATTGGCAGAAAAGATGTTTGAACCGCTTGAAAATCTCGGTGTTGAGCACATTTATGGATATGTTGAAAATGTCGAAGACCATGGTGATTTTAAGAAAGTGATGACTGACGACCAAACATATGAAACTCGTACCGTTATCGTAGCAACTGGTTCTAAACACCGTCCTTTGGGAGTACCTGGAGAAGAAGAACTGAACAGTCGTGGTGTTTCTTACTGTGCCGTGTGTGATGGTGCTTTCTTCCGTGACCAAGATTTGTTGGTAGTTGGTGGTGGAGATTCAGCTGTTGAAGAAGCCCTCTTCTTGACTCGTTTTGCTAAGACTGTTACCATTGTTCACCGTCGTGACCAACTTCGTGCTCAAAAGGTTTTACAAGACCGCGCCTTTGCGAATGAGAAAATCAGCTTTATCTGGGATTCTGTAGTGAAGGAAATCAAGGGTGAAAACCGAGTAGAATCTGTCGTATTTGAAAATGTGAAAACAGGTCAAGTGACAGAACAAGCCTTCGGTGGCGTCTTTATCTATGTTGGATTGGACCCTCTTAGCGATTTTGTTAAAGAATTGAATATCCAAGATCAGGCAGGCTGGATTGTGACAGATAACCACATGAAAACTGCAGTTGACGGTATCTTTGCAGTTGGAGATGTTCGCCAGAAAGACCTTCGCCAAGTAACAACAGCGGTTGGAGATGGAGCTATCGCTGGTCAAGAAGCCTATAAATTTATCACAGAACATAGTTAATCATAAAAAAGTTTCCAATCAGATGACTGGAAACTTTTTTATAGTCTGTTTCGGAAAACTTCGTACATGAGAATGGCCGCAGCAACACTGGCATTAAGGCTTTGAACATGGCCATTCATGGGAATGGTAATCATTTCATCGACCTGTTTTTTAATGTTGCTAGAGATGCCTTTTCCTTCATTTCCGATGATGAGGGCGATTTTCCCTTTTGTATTCCACTTATGGCAAGGAGTACCGTTCATATCCGTTCCAAAGGTCCAGAAGCCTTCATCCTTGACTTTGTCCAGAGTTTGGCTCAGATTGGTCACTCGGGCGATGGGAACGTGCTCGATAGCACCTGTGGCCGTTTTGGCAACGACGGGGGTAACACCTACAGCACGGTGCTTGGGAATGATGACACCTGAAACATTGGTCGCATCGGCTGTTCTCAGGATGGATCCTAGGTTGTGAGGGTCAGTCAAACCATCCAGAATCAATAGCAAAGGATTTTCTTCTTGGCGTGTTTTGGAAAGGATGTGATCTAGCTCGCTATAGGCAAATTCGGACACTCGTAAAACAAAACCTTGGTGGACAGCACCTTCAGTCATCTCAGAGAGGGATTTTTTTGAGGTCCAAGAAATGGACACCTTCTTTTCTGTAGCCAGTTCCTTGACTTTCTCAAGATTCTTACCTCGGAGATTTTCTTGGAGGTAGAGTTTGTTTCCAGTATTTGCAAGGAGGGCTTCGGTAACGGCGTGGACGCCATAGACAATATCATTTGTTTTCATGCCTCTATTATAACACAAAACCCCGTCTTGCAACGGGATTTTCTTTATTCTAGAATCAGTAAACCATCTTTAACTGCAAATGGGTCTTTTTCATTGATACGATCGTAAAACATGATACCGTTAATGTGGTCAATTTCATGCTGAACAACAATGGAGTTGTAGCCTTTGAGTTTGATACGGTGTTTTTCTCCATCTTTGTCAAAGTAGTCAACAGTAACGCGGGCATGGCGAACAACATAGCCAGGCACGTTGCGGTCTACAGACAGGCAACCTTCTCCTTCACCAAGAGCAGCGTCTTGAACAGAGTGAGAGACGATTTTTGGATTGTACATAATGGCTTGCAAGTCGTAGGCTTCCTGCGGAGTTTCGCCTTCTTCAACAATATTAGGTACCAAAACAGCGATAATGCGTTTTGAGATATCCAATTGAGGAGCAGCCAGTCCAACCCCACCGCGGAGTCCCAATTTTTCAGCCATGACAGGATCTTGGGAATGTTTAAGGAATTGCATCATCTTTTCGCCAAGGATGATTTCCTGATCAGATAAGGGGAAAGTAACTTCCTCAGCAACTGCGCGTAGAGTTGGGTTCCCCTCGCGGATAATATCGTTCATATCAATTAAGTGAGCAGCTTTTGTAATACGTTCTATTGCAGACATTTTCTCTCCTTTCATTACCTCTACATGATATCACAAAATGTCAAGGATTGAAAGTATTATAGCCTTTAGGATTTATAGAAAATAGATAGGAAGTTCAATTCATACTCAATGAAAATCAAAGAGCAAACTAAGAAGCTAGCCGTAGGTTGCTCAAAGCACTGCTTTGAGGTTGTAGATAGAACTGACGAAGTCGGTAACATATATACGGTAAGGCGACGCTGACGTGGTTTGAAGAGATTTTCGAAGAGTATCAATTGTGAAAGAATTACTTATCTATGATATAATAAAAAGAAAAGGCTTGCATAAGAAAGTAGGGAGAATGAAGATGAAAAGAAGACAAAATCGAAATCAGGGTGGTTTAGCTTTTCGTTTTATGAAGGGCTTGGTAAACTTTTTTAGGAGTTATCGCAGGTGGAGCAATAAAGGATTTGTGGCGGTACTCTTGCTAGCAGTTGCTTTATCAATGGGCTTGGTCTTGTTGGTTGAAAGTTTCCAAGGAATCCCTTTAACCAGTCAAAAACGAGATACTATTTCTCAAGAGGGGACTAAGCAAAAGTCTCAGGAGCAGGAAGAGGAAAAAACTGCCAGAATTATGGCTAATGGGGATTTGCTCTACCACGATGGACTTTTCTTTTCAGCTAAAAAAGAAGACGGTACCTATGACTTTCATGAGAATTTTGAGTATGTGACACCTTGGCTCAAGCAAGCAGATTTAGCTATTGGTGATTTTGAAGGAACCATCAATAAGGATCATTATTTAGCGGGTTATCCTCTCTTTAATGCTCCTGCTGAAGTTATGGATGCCATTAAGGATGCAGGTTATCATGTGCTAGATTTAGCTCATAATCATATTTTGGATTCGCAAATTGAGGGAGTTATTTCAACGGCCGATATTATTGAAAAAGCTGGAATCACTCCAATCGGAGTTTATACGCATGAACCACGTGATCAGGCTCCGTTGGTCATTAAGGAAGTGAATGGAATCAAGGTTGCTCTTTTCGCCTATTCCTATGGATTCAATGGAATTGAACGGTATATTTCTCAGGAAGACTATAATCGTTATCTTTCAGATTTAAACGAAGATAAGATGAAGGCTGAAATTGAACGGGCAGAGAAGGAAGCAGATATCACCATTATCATGCCTCAGATGGGTGTGGAGTATCGATTGGAACCAACTGAGGAACAAAAAGCTCTTTATCACAAGATGATTGATTGGGGGGCGGATATTATTTTTGGAGGGCATCCTCACGTTGTGGAACCATCTGAAACGGTTGAAAAAGATGGAGACAAGAAACTCATTATCTATTCAATGGGGAACTTCATTTCCAATCAACGGATTGAATCTATGGGAGATGAAGAAAATGCTAAGTGGACTGAACGTGGCGTTCTCATGGATGTAACCATTAAGAAGAAGGATGGAAAAACAACTATCGGAACAGCTAAAGCTCATCCTACTTGGGTCAATCGAACACCAAAGGGAACCTTTTCACCAGAAGGCTATCCTTTATATCATTATCAAACCTATATCTTGGAAGATTTTATAGAGGGTGGCAGTCATCGTGACCAGTTAGATGAAGCGACTAAGGAACGAATTGATACAGCCTATAAAGAAATGAACGAACATGTGGGATTGAAGTGGGATTAGCTTGAATAGACTTCCTGCGAAACAA
>NZ_VMMT01000023.1:0-2985 GCF_013277355.1 Streptococcus sp. 1343 | reverse complement strand
AGCGATGATCCAGGGATTTCCGAATGGGGGAACCCAACAGGTACTACCTGTTACCCACATCTGTTAAGGATGTGAGGAGGAAGACGCAGTGAACTGAAACATCTAAGTAGCTGCAGGAAGAGAAAGCAAAAGCGATTGCCTTAGTAGCGGCGAGCGAAACGGCAGGAGGGCAAACCGAAGAGTTTACTCTTCGGGGTTGTAGGACTGCAATGTGGACTCAAAGATTATAGAAGAATGATTTGGGAAGATCAGCCAAAGAGAGTAATAGCCTCGTATTTAAAATAGTCTTTGTACCTAGCAGTATCCTGAGTACGGCGGGACACGTGAAATCCCGTCGGAATCTGGGAGGACCATCTCCCAACCCTAAATACTCCCTAGTGACCGATAGTGAACCAGTACCGTGAGGGAAAGGTGAAAAGCACCCCGGGAGGGGAGTGAAATAGAACCTGAAACCGTGTGCCTACAACAAGTTCGAGCCCGTTAATGGGTGAGAGCGTGCCTTTTGTAGAATGAACCGGCGAGTTACGTTATGATGCGAGGTTAAGTTGAAGAGACGGAGCCGTAGGGAAACCGAGTCTGAATAGGGCGCCTTAGTATCATGACGTAGACCCGAAACCATGTGACCTACCCATGAGCAGGTTGAAGGTGCGGTAAGACGCACTGGAGGACCGAACCAGGGCACGTTGAAAAGTGCTTGGATGACTTGTGGGTAGCGGAGAAATTCCAAACGAACTTGGAGATAGCTGGTTCTCTCCGAAATAGCTTTAGGGCTAGCGTCGACATTAGAGATTCTTGGAGGTAGAGCACTGTTTGGGTGAGGGGTCCATCCCGGATTACCAATCTCAGATAAACTCCGAATGCCAAAGAATTATGGTCGGCAGTCAGACTGCGAGTGCTAAGATCCGTAGTCGAAAGGGAAACAGCCCAGACCACCAGCTAAGGTCCCAAAATAATTGTTAAGTGGAAAAGGATGTGGGGTTGCACAGACAACTAGGATGTTAGCTTAGAAGCAGCTATTCATTCAAAGAGTGCGTAATAGCTCACTAGTCGAGTGACCCTGCGCCGAAAATGTACCGGGGCTAAAACAATTTACCGAAGCTGTGGATACCTTTATAGGTATGGTAGGAGAGCGTTCTATGTGTGATGAAGGTATACCGTGAGGAGTGCTGGAACGCATAGAAGTGAGAATGCCGGTATGAGTAGCGAAAGACAGGTGAGAATCCTGTCCACCGTAAGACTAAGGTTTCCAGGGGAAGGCTCGTCCGCCCTGGGTTAGTCGGGACCTAAGGAGAGACCGAAAGGTGTATCCGATGGACAACAGGTTGATATTCCTGTACTAGAGTATGTAGTGATGGAGGGACGCAGTAGGCTAACTAAAGCAGACGATTGGAAGAGTCTGTCTAAGCAGTGAGGTGTGAATTGAGTTAAATGCTTAATTCTATAACATTGAGCTGTGATGGGGAGCGAAGTTTAGTAGCGAAGTTAGTGACGTCACACTGCCAAGAAAAGCTTCTAGCGTTTAAACATACTCTACCCGTACCGCAAACCGACACAGGTAGTCGAGGCGAGTAGCCTCAGGTGAGCGAGAGAACTCTCGTTAAGGAACTCGGCAAAATGACCCCGTAACTTCGGGAGAAGGGGTGCTGACTTTAAGTCAGCCGCAGTGAATAGGCCCAAGCAACTGTTTATCAAAAACACAGCTCTCTGCTAAATCGTAAGATGATGTATAGGGGGTGACGCCTGCCCGGTGCTGGAAGGTTAAGAGGAGTGCTTAGCGTAAGCGAAGGTATGAATTGAAGCCCCAGTAAACGGCGGCCGTAACTATAACGGTCCTAAGGTAGCGAAATTCCTTGTCGGGTAAGTTCCGACCCGCACGAAAGGCGTAATGATTTGGGCACTGTCTCAACGAGAGACTCGGTGAAATTTTAGTACCTGTGAAGATGCAGGTTACCCGCGACAGGACGGAAAGACCCCATGGAGCTTTACTGCAGTTTGATATTGAGTGTCTGTACCACATGTACAGGATAGGTAGGAGTCTACGAGATCGGGACGCCAGTTTCGAAGGAGACGTTGTTGGGATACTACCCTTGTGTTATGGCCACTCTAACCCAGATAGGTGATCCCTATCGGAGACAGTGTCTGACGGGCAGTTTGACTGGGGCGGTCGCCTCCTAAAAGGTAACGGAGGCGCCCAAAGGTTCCCTCAGAATGGTTGGAAATCATTCGCAGAGTGTAAAGGTATAAGGGAGCTTGACTGCGAGAGCTACAACTCGAGCAGGGACGAAAGTCGGGCTTAGTGATCCGGTGGTTCCGTATGGAAGGGCCATCGCTCAACGGATAAAAGCTACCCTGGGGATAACAGGCTTATCTCCCCCAAGAGTTCACATCGACGGGGAGGTTTGGCACCTCGATGTCGGCTCGTCGCATCCTGGGGCTGTAGTCGGTCCCAAGGGTTGGGCTGTTCGCCCATTAAAGCGGCACGCGAGCTGGGTTCAGAACGTCGTGAGACAGTTCGGTCCCTATCCGTCGCGGGCGTAGGAAATTTGAGAGGATCTGCTCCTAGTACGAGAGGACCAGAGTGGACTTACCGCTGGTGTACCAGTTGTCTTGCCAAAGGCATCGCTGGGTAGCTATGTAGGGAAGGGATAAACGCTGAAAGCATCTAAGTGTGAAACCCACCTCAAGATGAGATTTCCCATGATTATATATCAGTAAGAGCCCTGAGAGATGATCAGGTAGATAGGTTAGAAGTGGAAGTGTGGCGACACATGTAGCGGACTAATACTAATAGCTCGAGGACTTATCCAAAGTAACTGAGAATACGAAAGTGAACGGTTTTCTTGGTTTGAATAGATATTCAATTTTGAGTAGGTATTACTCAGAGTTAAGTGACGATAGCCTAGGAGATACACCTGTACCCATGCCGAACACAGAAGTTAAGCCCTAGAACGCCGGAAGTAGTTGGGGGTTGCCCCCTGTGAGATA
>NZ_VMMT01000022.1:0-111662 GCF_013277355.1 Streptococcus sp. 1343 | reverse complement strand
CGGCTAGTTTCCTAGTTTGCTATTTGATTTTCATTGAGTATCAGATTTAAGAAATTAACTTCCTCGTCTCCAGAAAATCGCTAAAACAATCATGGAACCTAGTACTGCCGGAATAATGGCAGTTCCTGCTATTATCGGTCCCCAAGTCCCAAAAAGCAAATGGCCTATAAAGGCACCAATCCATCCGAGAAACATTTTTCCAAAACATCCCATTCGCTCTCCACGATTGGTCAGAGTACCTGCTAAAAATCCCACTAGGAGACCAACGAACATACTTCCTAACATATTATCTCCTTAATTTGCCCAATCTCCGTTACGGAAGAGTGGTACACGTGTCCCATCCTCACGGATACCATCGATATCCATTTGGTTAGAACCAATCATAAAGTCTACGTGAACATCTGAACGGTTAAGCCCCGCAGCTTCAAGATCCTCTTCGCTCATCTCCGCTCCACCAACTACGCTAGTAGCATAGGCTGCACCAATCGCCAAGTGGTTTGAGGCATTCTCATCGAAAAGGGTATTAAAGAAGGTAATGCCTGACTGAGAAATTGGGCTTGGATCTGGTACCAAGGCACATTCACCCAAGGCACGCGCACCCGCATTTTCGAAGACAAGGTCTTTCATGACCTGATCGCCTTTTTCTGCAGTGATATCCACAATTTGTCCATCCTTAAAGGTTACTTTAATTCCTTCGATAATATTTCCGTTATAACTAAGCGGTTTTGTAGACGTTACATAACCATCTGCACGACGGAAGTCAGGTGCTGTAAAGACTTCCTCTGTCGGCATATTTGGCAAGAATCCTTCGCCCTGCGCATTAATAGCGCCAGCTGATTCCCAAACGTGGTTCTTCGGCAATCCAAGGGTCAAATCTGTTCCTGGTGCTGTGTAGTGAAGAGCTGAAAATTGCTCTTTATTAAGCATATCTGCCTTGCTCTTGAGGATAGCTGCATGCTCTTCCCAAGCCTTAACAGGATCTTCTTCATAGACACGGCAAGTTTTGAAAATTTGGTCCCAAAGGAGACCGACTGCTTCTTCATCGTTCGCAGCATTTGGAAAGACTTTCTTAGCCCACTCAAGTCCAGCAGCGGCTGCTACCGTCCAGCTAACCTTGTTAGATTGAGTCGCGATACGCATAGGCTTCATGGCAAGTCCCATAGCTTTAGCAGAAGCTGATAGCTTGTCAGCATCCACACCGTTCAAGGCACCTGGATCAGATGAACGAACTCCAAGACGGCTAGCTTTGTTTTCCAAGAGATAGTTCATCTCAGCAATCTTGTATTCTGGCACATTGTCCAAACGCTCCATCGGGGCATGGAGGAATTTCTCACGGTTAATCACATCATCTGTCCACTGAACGATGACCTCATGCGCACCCAAGGCATAAGCTTCTTTCACGATTAGATGTGCCAATTCACGTTGCTCCACATCAATAGAGAGAGCCAAAGTGTGACCAGGTTGCACGTTAATTCCGTTCGCAACCAACAATTTCGCATATTTTTCTAGATTTTCTTTAAAATTTGGTAAAACCATGTAATTTTCTCTTTTCTATTTTTATTTTTCTTTCACAGCAGAGAATAATCCTGCTAAAGCAATGACACCTGACAAAAGTGCTGTTGATAGAAGAATTGTCTGATCAGCAAGGTCTAATTGATACTCAAAGACTTTTTCAGCTGGTTTGTCTTCCGCAAAAATTCTTAGTTTCATGAAATGTCCTTTCTTATTCTTCATGCTCTCCTAGGTAGAGGCGTCGTGCCTCTGGACTATTTGTGAGGATATCTATATAGGTTTCATAGTCATCAGGCAGAGGCTTTCCTAAAGAGATATCTTGTTCTGGATTTATATTTTTCCCATAAAGAAAGCAAAGATAGAGACGTTCGTTGAGTGTTGGAAATACTTCAATAGACATAAGTTCAGCCTGACCTACCCGATCCCAATCCTGTTCTTTGATATCTGATATGATATAGGTTTGGAAGAGTCCCATAAGTGGATTATCTTCTGGTAGTCCACTGTCTTTATCCGCCAGGACCAAAGAACAACGTCTACCAAAACCAGCAAGTTGGCGCTCCCTTCCCTTTACCGAAACAGTAATAGGATGCCCTCCAATATGGCTATAAATCCATTCTTTAGGCAGTTCATAATTTAACAGGGGGGGTAACTTCTTTGACAATCGCTACAGGACTATAGCGTAGAAACTGGCGAGTAACAGCCTTACAAAAGAGGATATCTTCATCTTTCAAGGTCACTCCCTTCCAGTTATTTTCCTCATTAAAATGGTTGAAAAATACCAGATAGGGATCACGCACCATTTGTGCTAATACATAAACGCCATTTCGCAAACGTATGGAAATAACTTTCCCTGGTTTCCAGGGTGTTGCTCTTTTTTTCTTTTCCATCATGATACAACCTCAAACCTACACAAGACATTTCAAACTATTAAAACAAATCATCAAACAAGCTGAGCTGGTTATCCTCTGGCATATTTCCAAGAATCCCCATCTCATCCATCTTTTCAACCAAGGTTGATGAGAGTCCACCACGCTTGCGTAGTTCTGTTTTAGAGAGGAATTCTCCCTCTTCACGCGCTCGCACCAACTGCTTAGCAACGTTCTCTCCCAGACCATCCATTGCTACAAATGGCGGGATGAGGGTGTCTCCATCGATGAGGAATTCAGTCGCATCACTGCGGTAGAGATCGAGTTTGCCAAACTTAAAGCCACGCTCCCACATCTCATTGACAATCTCAAGAGTTGTATAAAGATCAATTTCTACATTAGAGGCTTCATTGTTCTTCCGTTTTTCAGAGATTTCTTCCATTCTGCGCTTGATAGCCTCCAAGCCCGCCCCCATGGTCTTGATATCAAAAGCCTTAGCACGGATTGAGAAATAAGCACAGTAGTAATAAATGGGATGATGAACCTTGAAGTAAGCTACGCGCAAGGCCATCATAACGTAGGCTGCCGCATGGGCTTTAGGGAACATGTACTTAATTTTCCCACAGGATTCGATATACCACTCTGGTACCTTATTAGCCTTCATGGCTTCGATGTAGCCATTGCGTTCCTCTTCGGAAATCTTGAGCCACAATCCCTTACGTACCCGTTCCATGATGGTAAAGGCCATCTTAGGTTCGAGACCAGCATGCATGAGGTAAACCATGATGTCGTCCCGACAACCAATAACAGTCGATAGGTCTGCTATTCCTTGCTTAATCAAATCTTGGGCATTTCCCAACCAGACATCTGTACCATGGGATAGACCTGAGAGCTGAAGCAACTCCGCAAAAGTCGTCGGATGGGTTTCATCTACCATGCCTCGGACAAAGTTGGTTCCAAACTCTGGAATCCCCAGCATACCCGTAGGCGTTCCGATTTGCTCAGGTGTTACTCCTAGCACATCAGTCCCAGAAAAGAGTGCCATCACGCCTTCGTCATCCATAGGAATTTCATTAGGGTCAATCCCAGACAAATCCTGAAGTTTCCGAATCATGGTCGGATCATCATGTCCTAGAACATCTAGCTTGAGGACATTCTCATCGATATCGTGGAAGTTAAAGTGAGTGGTCTGCCATTCAGCCGTCACATCATCTGCTGGATACTGGACAGGCGTAAAATCATAGACATCCATGTAGTTAGGAATAACAACGATTCCCCCCGGGTGTTGTCCTGTTGTCCGCTTGACACCAGCGGCACCTTGAGCGAGGCGTTCTACCTCTGCGTCACGATAAAACTTGCCATAATCTCGCTCATAGCCCTTTACAAAGCCATAGGCAGTCTTGGCAGCCACCGTACCAACCGTTCCTGCACGGAAGGCATATTCCTCACCAAAGATATCACGCACATCCAAGTGGGCGCTAGGCTGGTCTTCTCCCGAAAAGTTCAAGTCAATATCAGGAACCTTATCCCCATCAAAACCAAGGAAGGTCTCGAAAGGAATATCTTGCCCATTTTTGCTGAGTTTGTGACCACAGTTTGGACAGTCCTTATTGGGCATATCAAAACCTGAACCGTAAGATCCATCGGTGATAAACTCACTATACTGACACTGACCACAGACATAGTGAGGAGAGAGAGGATTAACCTCCGTAATCCCAATCATAGTCGCAACGAAACTGGAACCAACAGATCCACGGGAACCAACCAAGTAACCCCGTTCATTGGAACGTTGCACCAGCATCTGCGAGGCTAGATAAATCACGGCAAATCCATTCCCCAAAATAGAGGTTAGTTCTTTTTCAATCCGCAAATCAACAATATCTGGCAACGGATTTCCATAAATCTCAAAGGCCTTCTTATAGGTTAATTCGGCAACTGTTTCTTCAGCCTTGTTGATGAAAGGCGTGTACAAGTCACCCTTAACGACCTCAACAGGTTCAAAGATTTCTGCTAAGGCATTGGGATTTTCAATAACCAGTTTACGAGCCAGTTCCTCTCCCAAGAAGGCAAATTCATCCAACATCTCATTAGTCGTTCGAAAATGAGCCTTGGGAAGAGGAGCGGGTTGGGCATGTTCACCATGACCAATGGTTCGGTTAATCATAGCCCCCTGTCCCAAACTACGGACGATAATTTCACGATAAATCTCTTCTTCCGGTTCGATATAGTGGACATTTCCCGTAGCCAGAACAGGCTTGCCAAGGCGGTCTCCAACCTCTATCAAACTCTTGATAATGGTCTGGAGTTCCTCCATATCCTTGACCTGCTCCTTGGCAATCAAGGGAGCATAAATAGCAGGTGGCATAACCTCGATAAAGTCATAATACTTAGCCAACTCAACCGCCGCATCCACACCTTGGGAAACGACTGCATCAAAAACTTCGCCTTCTGCACAAGCTGATCCTAAAATCAAGCCCTCCCGATGGGCATCTAGAACCGTTCTCGGAATCCGTGGTACCCCTTCAAAGTACTTGGTATTAGACAAGGAAACCAGCTTAAAGATATTTTTTAGCCCTACTTGATTCTTGACATAAATGGTCGCATGTTTAATCCGAGCTTTTTTATAAGAATCTGGACTAATCAAATCAATGTTTAGTCTATCCAAGTCGGTCACACCATGTTTTTCTGCCACCTCTTTGATAAAGATGAAAAGCAGACGACCAGTAGCTTCCGCATCGTAGTTGGCCATGTGGTGATGTTCCAAAGCCACACCAAAACGCTTAGTCAAAGGCCCCAAACCATGACGTTTGTACTCAGGATAGAGGTTTCGAGCAAACTCCAGCGTATCAATCACTGGCTGACTAATCTTTGGCAGACCATGACGCTCATAATTGGCATTCATAAAGCCAACGTCAAAGGTCGCATTGTGGGCGACTAGGACCGTATCCTTGCAAAATTCTTGAAATTCCTGTAACACTTGTTCCAGTGGTTTAGCATTTTTGACATGGTCATCTGTAATTCCAGTCAACTCAGTAGTAAACGCTGACAAGGGATGTCCAGGATTAATAAATTCATCAAATTCAGCAATGACATTCCCCTTGTACATCTTAGAGGCCGCAACCTGAATCAAATCATTATAGATAGCTGAAAGTCCCGTCGTTTCCACGTCAAAGACCACATAGGTCGCTTCTGACAAGTCCATCTCCACTTCGTTATAGACGATAGGGACACGGTCCTCCACGATATTGGCTTCCATCCCATAGATCAGCTGGATTCCCGCTTTCTTAGCCGCCTTATAGCCATGTGGGAAGGACTGGACATTTCCATGATCCGTGATGGCAACCGCCTTGTGTCCCCACTTAGCAGCTGTTGCAACGATTTCTTCTACCTCTGGCAAAGCATCCATAGTCGACATGTTAGTATGAGCATGAAACTCAACCCGACGCTCACCTTCTGGCATCAAATCCTTCCGCTCATAGTGAACAACTTCCTGCACATCCTGTACGTTCATCGTCAAATCTCGTGTGAAGTTATTCATCTCCACATTCCCACGCACTCGGAGCCAAGAATTCTTCTTGATGAGATCAAACTTTTGAGCTTCTTCCTCATTTTTAACCCACTTTTGCATAGAAAAACTTGAAGTGTAGTCCGTCATTTTAAAGTTGATCAAAACACGCCCTGTTCTGGTCACTTTTTGCTCCACATCAAAAACAACCCCTTCAAATACCAAACGATTTTCCTCCGTCGTCACTTCGATCATAGGAGTAATCTCCGCCTTATCCAGCTTGGGTTTAGCTGCAGCTTTTTTGGCTTGAAAATCAAAGGCTGGTTTCTCTTCAGCTGGAGGTGGTGCCATCTGTTCCAGTTGTTCCATAGCACGAAGCGCTTCCTCATTGGCAGCTTGAACAATCTGCTCATTTTCAGCATGAAAGGCTTCCTCTTGCTCTTGGGTCAGCACATCATTTTTCTCTACTTGACAATTAAAAGTTGGAAAGCCAAATTGTTCAAGTTGTTTCGCTAAATTAGGAAGATGATTCTTCTTAAAATGTTCCTTATCAATCGCCTCTGAACCCTCAATAAAGAGTTGATTGCCCTCAGCACGAACTTGCAAATTCTGATAAAGAGATTTAAAACCTTGACTAGCACATGGCCCTTCAGAAAAAGCTTCTCTATAATAGGCCTGCAAGAGCTGATTTGAAAATTCTTGAGACAGAGCCTTGATCTCAAAAACAGCTTTATTGCCTGTCTTAGAAAATTCTTCGCTTAAACCTTTCTTTAATTCTAAAAAGATTTCAATCGGTAAAATATTAGAAAATATGAAATGAAACTCCCATACCTTACTAATTTTATGAACTACAACTCGCTCAATATCAGCCTGTGATAAAGCAGGAGCCTGTCTCATTTCAGCAGGCATCCCCAATTGATTCATCAAAATTTCAAAACTGTTTGACATTCATTTTCCTCACATTATTCTCCTACTATTTTACCATATTTAGAGGTATTTTCTAAAGACAAAAGGAAGCCACTAAGTGACTTCCTTCTAGAGCGAGGACTGATTAGTCTTCACCTTTGTTTTTCTTAATGATTTCTTCTTGTACTGACTTAGGTACATCTTCGTAGTGGTCAAATACCATCATGAATGTACCACGTCCTTGAGATGCAGAACGAAGAACTGTTGCGTAACCGAACATTTCAGCAAGTGGAACGTAAGCACGAACGATTTGGCTGTTACCGTGTGCTTCCATACCATCTACACGTCCACGACGAGCAGTTACGTGACCCATAACATCACCAAGGTTTTCTTCTGGAACAGTGATTGTTACAAGCATCATTGGTTCAAGGATAGCTGGTTGTGCTGATTTAGCAGCTTCTTTCAGAGCAAGTGAAGCCGCGATCTTGAAGGCAGTTTCAGATGAGTCGACATCGTGGTATGAACCATCGTAAAGTTTAGCTTTAACGTCAACCATTGGGTAACCTGCAAGAACACCGTTAGCCATAGATTCTACCAAACCTTTTTCAACCGCTGGGATAAATTCACGAGGAACCACACCACCGACGATTGCGTTTTCGAATTCGAATCCTTTACCTTCTTCGTTTGGAGTAAATTCAATCCATACATCACCAAATTGACCTTTACCACCAGACTGACGTTTGAAGAATCCACGAGCTTGAGTAGAAGCGCGGAATGTTTCACGGTAAGATACTTGAGGAGCACCTACGTTTGCTTCAACTTTGAACTCACGACGCATACGATCAACAAGGACATCAAGGTGAAGCTCACCCATACCAGAGATAACTGTTTCACCAGTTTCAACGTTTGTTTCAACGCGGAATGTTGGATCTTCTTCAGCCAATTTTTGAAGGGCGATACCCATCTTGTCTTGGTCAGCTTTAGATTTTGGCTCAACCATCAATTGGATAACTGGTTCTGGAACGTTGATTGACTCAAGGATGATTTTAGCTTTTTCATCTGTCAATGAGTCACCAGTTGTAGTATCTTTCAAACCAACGGCAGCAGCGATATCACCTGAGTAAACAGTGTCGATTTCTTGACGGCTGTTGGCGTGCATTTGAAGGATACGTCCGATACGTTCACGTTTACCTTTGGAAGTGTTCAATACGTATGAACCTGATTGAAGAACACCTGAGTAAACACGGAAGAATGTCAAACGACCTACGAATGGGTCAGTCATGATCTTGAAGGCAAGAGCTGCAAATGGCTCTTCATCAGATGCTGGACGAGTTTCTTCAGCGTCTGTATCTGGGTTAATACCTTTGATTGCTGGGATGTCAAGTGGGCTTGGAAGGTAGTCGATAACCGCATCAAGCATCAATTGAACACCTTTGTTTTTGAAGGCTGAACCACACAATACTGGGAAGAATTCAACGTTGATAGTCGCTTTACGGATACCAGCTTTCAATTCTTCGTTAGTGATTTCTTCACCTTCGAGGTATTTCATCATCAATTCTTCGTCAGTTTCAGCAACTGCTTCAATCAATTTTTCACGGTATTCTTGAGCTTGGTCAAGGTATTCAGCTGGGATGTCTTCTTCAAGGATATCTGTACCAAGGTCGTTAGTATAGATTTCAGCTTTCATCTTGATTAAGTCGATGATACCACGGAAGTCATCTTCAGAACCGATTGGCAATTGGATTGGGTGGGCATTTGCTTGAAGACGATCGTGAAGTGTGCTTACAGAGTAAAGGAAGTCAGCACCGATTTTGTCCATTTTGTTGGCAAATACGATACGTGGAACTCCATACTCAGTTGCTTGACGCCAAACTGTTTCAGTTTGAGGCTCAACACCTGATTGTGAGTCAAGAACTGTAACCGCACCGTCCAATACACGAAGAGAACGTTGTACTTCGATAGTGAAGTCCACGTGTCCTGGTGTGTCGATGATGTTTACGCGGTGGTTGTTCCATTGAGCTGTTGTCGCAGCAGATGTGATAGTGATACCACGCTCTTGCTCTTGCTCCATCCAGTCCATTTGTGACGCACCTTCGTGAGTTTCACCGATTTTGTGGATTTTACCAGTGTAGTAAAGGATACGCTCAGTTGTAGTTGTTTTACCAGCATCGACGTGAGCCATGATACCGATATTACGAGTTTTTTCAAGTGAAAATTCGCGTGCCATGAGGTTTGTTTCTCCTATTTATTTTTGATTTCTATTCTATTATAACACGATTTTAATAAAAACGGATAGGCAGGACCTACCCGTTCTCAATGTTTTCATGCTATTGTTGGTTTCAACTTACGAGATGGTAAGTTGAGTTATAGCTAATACTAATCGATTTAGCTAATTTGAACCCAGGCTAAAAGCTTGGAAAATAGATAAGCTCTCCTAGAATCTTCGATTCTTCGTCAAGCTTCCTAATTTTCAGTCGCTTTTTTAACGCCCTTAGTATCTTAATCTTACCAACGGAAGTGTGCGAATGCACGGTTAGCTTCAGCCATACGGTGAGTGTCTTC
Source organism: Streptococcus sp. 1343 (assembly GCF_013277355.1). NCBI lineage: Bacteria > Bacillati > Bacillota > Bacilli > Lactobacillales > Streptococcaceae > Streptococcus > Streptococcus sp. 1343. The sequence goes on along the minus strand of NZ_VMMT01000022.1, from coordinate 102,311 downwards.
ACGTTTCTTAACAGCTGCACCAGTGTTGTTAGCAGCATCCAAGATTTCTTTTGCGAGACGGTCTTGCATTGTGTGTTCACCACGAAGACGAGCGATTGTTACCAACCAACGAAGTCCAAGTGTTGTACGACGTTCTGGACGAACTTCAACTGGGACTTGGTAGTTAGAACCACCAACACGACGTGCACGTACTTCAAGTACAGGCATGATGTTTTCCATAGCTGTTTCAAATACTTCAAGTGCATCGTTGCCAGTAGCTTCTTTGATTTGCTCAAAAGCACCGTAAACGATTGAAGCAGCTGTACCACGTTTACCGTCAAGCATAACGCGGTTGATAAGACGAGTAACTAGTTGTGAATTGTAAAGCGGATCTGGCAATACGTCACGTTTTGGAGCTCTATTTTTACGACTCATTTCTCTTTATCCCCTTTCCTTATGCTTTTGGACGTTTAGTACCGTATTTAGAACGGCCTTGTTTACGATCGTTAACACCTGCAGTATCAAGTGCACCACGGACGATATGGTAACGTACCCCTGGAAGGTCTTTTACACGTCCACCACGAAGAAGAACCACGCTGTGTTCTTGCAAGTTGTGTCCGATACCTGGGATGTAGGCAGTAACTTCGATAAGGTTGCTCAAACGTACACGAGCGAATTTACGAAGGGCTGAGTTAGGTTTTTTAGGTGTCATTGTTCCAACACGAGTTGCAACACCACGTTTTTGTGGTGAAGAAACGTTTGTTTGAACTTTTTTATGACTGTTGTAACCAACGTTCAAAGCTGGTGATTTAGATTTTTCTACTTTTGATTTACGCGGTTTGCGAACCAATTGGTTAATTGTAGGCATCTACATACTCCTGTGTTTTTTTTATTTTTGGTGATGATACACTTGGTGACAGATATCATCTGTGTGTACTTTTGCAACATTTGTCAGCACGTCCCTGTACACTCTTGAGAGACCAAAAGTAAAAAGTACCGTCTATTATTGTAACAAAATTTTCCCTTGCTTGTCAAGATATTTTTCTTTTTTATTGTTAATCTTTTCCTAAGCTAACTTCTCAAAGTAACTTCCATTTGCCTGATCGAAGTGGAAATTAGTCTAAAACGGATTTTTATGGTGGAATTAAGTGTGAGACTTTCCGTTCCATCGTTGATAATATGGGAAAAGGCCCGTCAACGATTTCAAAGGAAATTAAGCGCAATCGCATCATGCATCCAACATCCGTCAAATCTGATTGCACGGATTGCACACTTATCAAAAAGCTCCTTATGTCTGTAACAACGCATTTTTCTCATACTAAAAGCTAGGTTGTGGAAAACTGGAAGTTAGTTTTATATTGAATTGAAATAAGACATGAACAAATCTATTGGGAAAGTCAACTTAATTTCTAGAAATGTTTTAATAGCAACAACGTACTATTCTAGTTTCAAGCTACTATAGAAGTTCCTCTTTTCATTCTCTCAAAAGTCAATCATAAAAGAGGAGGAATCGAAGTTCCTCCTCTTCACTGTTTACTATCGAATCAAGTAAATCAAATCGTTACTCATTCACAATTTTTTCATCAACTTTAGGGTTTAGAGTTGTTCCCCAATGTGTAATTGTACGCTGTTGTACTAGTGGTAAGTCTGTGCGGTTGTAAACTGTACGCCATGGTTCCCATACAAGACCTGTCTTTTCTTGAACCTTGATACGAAGATTACGGACATTTCCTCTAAATTGAATCTCTGTTTGGAAGCCTGAAGTTCTGTTTTTTCCGTTATCTTCCCATTGACGTGAACGGATTTCTGGATTTCCTTGTTCATCATATGTAATTTCATCCCAATAAATGTAGTAACGCGCAATATAAGCACCCTTATGATGAAGTTTCAAGAAACCATTTTTGTAAGAAGTAACCTTCGTTTCGATATAGTCTGTACTATTTTGTAAAGTTGCTTGGGCATTATCTTTTAGGAAGGCAGTCTTATATGAGATTGGCACAGCTGGACTTTGAGCGCTAAAGTTAGCTCCTTCTCTGATGAGTTCCTTCAAGTTTTCGACTGTTCCTGTGACAACTTTGCCAGCACCGCTAGCATTACCTCCTACAATTACTGCTGTTACAGAAGTATTCTTCAATAGACGGCTCCATTCAGAATTTGGAGCAATTGTTGCACCTTTGATAACCGCATTAATAGCTGCTTTTAATTCAGTAGACTTACTTGTTGACTCAAACTTAACATAGATTTGACGTCCGTAAGAAACGTTTGATACATATACAGGTGGAGTTTGTGAATCAACGCCTCTTTGTTTTAAATCTTCAGGTGTCACACTCTTGTCAAATACAGCCGCTGGATTGGTCGGTGCATCAAATGTCGCTGTATAGTAAATTTGTTTAAAGTTTACAACTTCAATTTGCTTTTCACCCTTTTGCACAGCCTCAAAGTCAATCTTGAGCGGTGCGCCTGCTTTTTCAAAGTCTGCACCAAATTTTGCTTTCAATTGGTTCATGCTATAGGCTGTAGTTGATTCATACTGAACACGGGCAGGAACGGAATGGCTAGATGAGTAATTCTTTGTCCATCTTTCAACCAAGGTATTCATCGCAGACTGCATACCACTAGTTGTAGGATCTGCTTCAATTCGGCTGTCAGACTGAATCATACCAGGTAAATCGACGCTGACTGTCCCCTTTGCACGGGCAAGACTAATCAATTCTGGCTGATTTTCTAGCAGATTTTGGTTGGCTTTATACAAGCCACCTAGGAAGACATTTTGATTTCCATTGATGGAAACATCTGCTGTGCCTGTAGAGAGGGTTTTCTTGATTTTTTCTACAACGACAAACTCTCCATTTTGTTCCTTAGCACTTGTGTTGTAGCGATTTTCTAAGGTTTCTCCCTTGCGAGTTAAAATATCCAAAGGATTATAAGTTAAACCAAAAAGGTAGTCTTTCAATGCTGATGTTTGATTTACTACTGGTGCGGTTCTGTCCTGTCCAACTTGAGTTGTTGCTGAACGGAATACTTCCACTTCTGCCAAGCTCAATGGAGTATTTTTAGTTTTCAACTCCACTTTTACATAACGAGCGTCTTTGGCGGTGAAGAAAACTTCAAGTTCTGCCTTCCCATTCAAACTATCAAAGTGTTGACGAGCAACTTCTTGTTTTGCTTCATTTAACAAAACAACATCAAAATTGGAAAGACGATTAGCTACATTCCCATCTCCACGATTGTAAAGTTTAACTTTTCCAACATTCTCTGTTTTTCCAAGATCAACTTGCCACCAAGCATTGTCTTCAAAGTTTGTATGCGTTACAGAATGGTGCCCATAGTCACTATCAACATTACCATCCACTGCTCGTGTAGCAGCTCCTCCATAAGCAGTAGAACTTTGACTAGCTTGTTTTCCACGAGCGATGTTTTCTGTCTCAACTGGACGATTCCCTTGCTCTGTAGCCAAAGCTACTCCCTGAGCGTTCAATAAAAAGGCCGCAACAACAGCACTACACACACCGAGTCCACACTTTTTGACAAAGCGATGCAAACGTTTTTCTTGATTCATTCCTTATTCCTCCGTTTTTAAATGAATGCGTTTTCCTATTTGTCTATAGTCTATCAAATTTCAAGCAAAAGTCAAGCACAAACCAGCAAAAAAGTCAAGAAAATAAGAAGAAAACGTTTGCTGAATTTTCTGATATTTTCTTTCGATTTCCAGTAAATACTATAGTTTGGAAACTAGATAACACTTGAAAAACACTAACTTTTTTCTTTTCCTATTTATAATTTCACTAGATGAGCTTTTTAAAAGAAATATTAGAGATCAATTTCTGAATAAAAATAGCTGAAAACACATCATCTTCCTAATAATACGTCTTGTCTTATGTGACATTTTTATACTCTTCGAAAANNTTTCATTGAGTATTATTTCCATTATTTATACTGATATATAAAATAATACGGAAAACTTCTCAAAAGTAAGAATTTCTTTGACAAACCAAAGAAAACGCTTGCATATTGTTTTACTACATGCTATACTGGTATAGAAATTTATTGATTGGAGAATCATCATGAGAAAAACACCAGCTCAAACTGAGAAAAAAATGGTCTACAGCATCCGTTCCCTCAAAAATGGAACTGGTTCTGTCCTTATCGGCGCAAGCCTTGTCTTGCTTGCCATGGCTACACCAACTATCTCAGCAGACGAAAGTACACCAACCACTAACGCAAATAATAGTGAAACTACTACTGCCCTTGCCCAGCCTCTTACTGATACAGCAACTAGCACTGGTAAGAAAGAAAGCGATTTTTCTTCACCTAATAATGCAAGCGCTTCCCTAGAGAAAGAAGAAAAACCTGCAACAGAGGCTACCACTCCTGTTGCAAGCCCAGCCGATCCAGCACCACAAACTGGACAAGATCGTTCAAGTGAGACAACTACTTCCACTAGTCCAGTAACGACTGAAACTAAGGCAGAAGAGCCCATCGAAGATAACTACTTCCGTATCCATGTCAAAAAACTTCCTGAAAAAAACAAGGATGCTCAAGGACTATGGACTTGGGACGATGTTGAAAAACCATCTGAAAATTGGCCAAACGGAGCCTTGTCCTTCAAGGATGCCAAAAAAGATGACTACGGCTATTACCTAGATGTCAAATTAAAGGGAGAAGAAGCCAAGAAAATTAGCTTCCTCATCAACAATACAGCTGGAAAAAATCTAACCGGCGATAAATCTATAGAAAAACTAGTTCCAAAAATGAACGAGGCTTGGTTAGACCAAGATTACAAGGTTTTCTCTTACGAGCCACAGCCTGCAGGAACTGTTCGCGTCAACTACTACCGCACAGATGGCAACTATGACAAGAAATCTCTCTGGTACTGGGGAGATGTGAAAAATCCAAGTAGCGCTCAATGGCCTGACGGAACAGACTTTACGGCTACAGGCAAATATGGCCGCTATATCGACATTCCTCTTAATGAAGCCGCAAGAGAATTTGGATTTTTATTACTAGATGAGAGCAAAGAAGGAGACGACGTGAAAATCCGTAAAGAAGATTATAAGTTTACAGATTTGAAAAATCATAGCCAAATTTTCCTAAAAGACGATGACGAATCAATTTACACAAATCCATACTATGTCCATGATATCCGCATGACAGGGGCCCAACACGTAGGAACTTCTAGCATTGAAAGTAGTTTTTCAACACTTGTCGGTGCTAAAAAAGAGGATATCCTCAAACACTCCAACATCACTAATCACCTAGGAAATAAAGTAGCTATCACCGATGTTGCAATAGATGAAGCTGGTAAAAAAGTGACCTACAGCGGAGATTTCTCTGACACAAAACACCCATATACTGTTAGCTACAATTCCGGCCAATTCACTACCAAAACAAGCTGGCGCCTGAAAGATGAGGCTTACAGCTATGATGGTAAACTTGGAGCTGATCTTAAAGAAGAAGGAAAACAAGTTGATTTGACCCTCTGGTCACCAAGTGCTGATAAGGTTTCTGTCGTTGTCTACGACAAGAATGACCCTGACAAAGTAGTTGGAACTGTCGCTCTTGAAAAAGGGGAAAGAGGAACTTGGAAACAAACTCTAGACAGCACAAACAAACTCGGAATCACCGATTTCACTGGATACTACTATCAATACCAAATCGAGCGTCAAGGTAAAACTGTTCTTGCACTCGATCCTTACGCTAAATCTCTTGCTGCTTGGAATAGCGACGATGCCAAGATTGACGATGCCCATAAAGTGGCTAAAGCCGCCTTTGTAGATCCAGCTAAACTCGGACCTCAAGACTTAACTTATGGTAAGATTCACAATTTCAAGACTCGTGAAGACGCCGTTATCTACGAAGCTCATGTGCGTGATTTCACTTCAGATCCTGCCATTGCAAAAGACTTGACCAAACCATTTGGTACCTTTGAAGCCTTTATTGAAAAACTAGACTACCTCAAAGACTTAGGTGTGACCCACATCCAGCTCCTTCCAGTCTTGTCTTACTACTTTGTCAATGAATTGAAAAACCATGAACGCTTGTCTGACTATGCTTCAAGCAACAGCAACTACAACTGGGGATATGACCCTCAAAACTACTTCTCATTGACTGGTATGTACTCAAGCGATCCTAAGAATCCAGAAAAACGAATCGCAGAATTTAAAAACCTCATCAACGAAATCCACAAACGTGGCATGGGAGCTATCCTAGACGTAGTTTATAACCATACAGCCAAAGTCGATCTCTTTGAAGATTTAGAACCAAACTACTACCACTTTATGGATGCTGATGGGACACCTCGAACTAGCTTTGGTGGTGGACGCTTGGGGACAACCCACCATATGAGCAAACGGATCCTAGTTGACTCTATCAAATATCTAGTTGATACCTACAAAGTGGATGGCTTCCGTTTCGATATGATGGGAGACCATGACGCCGCTTCTATCGAAGAAGCTTACAAGGCTGCACGCGCCCTCAATCCAAACCTAATCATGCTTGGTGAAGGTTGGAGAACCTATGCTGGTGATGAAAATATGCCTACTAAAGCTGCTGACCAAGATTGGATGAAACATACCGATACTGTCGCTGTCTTCTCAGATGACATCCGTAACAACCTCAAGTCTGGTTATCCAAACGAAGGTCAACCTGCCTTTATCACAGGTGGCAAGCGTGATATCAACACTATCTTTAAAAATCTCATTGCTCAACCAACCAACTTTGAAGCAGACAGTCCTGGAGATGTCATCCAATACATCGCAGCCCATGATAACTTGACCCTCTTTGACATCATTGCCCAGTCTATCAAAAAAGACCCAAGCAAGGCTGAGAACTATGCTGAAATCCACCGTCGTTTGCGACTTGGAAACCTCATGGTCTTGACAGCTCAAGGAACTCCGTTTATCCACTCTGGTCAGGAATACGGGCGTACCAAACAATTCCGTGACCCGGCCTACAAGACTCCAGTAGCAGAGGATAAACAACCAAACAAATCTCACTTGTTGCGTGATAAGGATGGCAATCCATTTGACTATCCTTACTTCATCCATGACTCTTACGATTCGAGTGATGCTATTAACAAGTTTGACTGGACTAAGGCTACAGATGGAAAAGCATATCCTGAAAATGTCAAGAGCCGTGACTATATGAAAGGGTTGATTGCCCTTCGTCAATCTACAGATGCCTTCCGACTTAAGAGTCTCCAAGATATCAAAGACCGTGTCCACCTCATCACTGTCCCAGGTCAAAATGGCGTGGAAAAAGAGGATGTAGTGATTGGCTACCAAATCACTGCTCCAAACGGTGATATCTACGCAGTCTTTGTCAATGCGGATGAAAAAGCTCGCGAATTTAACTTGGGAACTGCCTTTGCCCACCTCAGAAATGCTGAAGTTTTAGCAGATGAAAACCAAGCAGGACCAGTCGGAATTGCCAACCCTCAAGGACTTGAATGGACTGAAAAAGGCTTGAAATTGAATGCCCTTACAGCCACTGTTCTTCGAGTCTCTCAAAATGGAACTAGCCATGAGTCAACTGCAGAAGAGAAACCAGACTCAACCCCTTCCAAGCCTGAACATCAAAATGAAGCTTCTCACCCTGCACATCAAGATCCAGCTCCAGAAGCTAAACCTGATTCTACTAAACCATCTGCAACAGTAGCTGATGCAGAAAATAAACCTAGCCAAGCTACAACTGGTTCACAAGCTTCACAACCAGCACAAGAAGCACAAGCATCATCTGTAAAAGAAGCGGTTCGAAACGAATCGGTAGAAAACTCTAGCAAGGAAAATATACCTGCAACCCCAGATAAACAAGCTGAACTTCCAAATACAGGAATCAAAAACGAAAACAAACTCCTATTTGCAGGAATCAGCCTCCTTGCGCTCCTTGGTCTCGGTTTCTTACTAAAAAATAAAAAAGAGAACTAAACTAGCCCTCCTATAGAACTATCCCCCAAGCCTTAACGCTCGGGGGATTGATTTTTGCCCTGATAAGCCTATCTATCAAATCATATATTCTACACTATAGGTCGCATCCGAGAGTATTCGTGCCAAAAATTGCTTGGTTCGTTCTTCTTTTGGACGACTAAAGAAATCATGGGCATTATTTTCTTCAACAATTTTCCCACCGTCCATAAAAATAACATGATTGGCTACATCTCTAGCAAAACCCATCTCATGAGTCACTACTACCATAGTAACTCCTTCTTTAGCTAACTGTTTTAAAACATCTAAAACATCCCCTACCAACTCTGGATCCAAGGCCGATGTTGGCTCATCTAATAAAATGACCTCTGGTTTCACAGCAATGGCACGCGCAATACCGATTCGTTGTTGCTGGCCTCCAGAAAGCTGAGAGGGATAGTAAGCTTTATAAGCTAGTAAACCAACTTTTTCTAAGGCAGCTTCCGCACGTTTTGTTGCTTCTTCCTTAGGAATTTTCCGAGCAATAATCAAGCCCTCCAAAATATTTTCCAAGGCCGTTTTATTAGCAAATAAATTATAATGTTGAAAAACGAAAGCAGTCTTCTTGCGAATTTCTAAAATATCTTTTTTAGTCAATTTTCCAAGGTCGTATTCTTTATCAGCAAGCTTCAAAGAGCCACTATCGGCTTTTTCTAAATGATTGAGACATCTGAGAAAAGTCGTTTTACCTGATCCAGATGGCCCCAATATTACAACCACATCCCCTTGGTTGACCTTGAGATTAACATCTCCCAGGACTTGTCTGTCTCCAAATTTTTTTGCAACATGTTCTACTTGTAACATTGTCTCCTCCTATGCTAAACCTGTACTGGGCACTACTTGTCCCTTTCTTCTTTGAATATAGCGTTTCTCTAAGATTGAAAAGCCCCATTGAATCAATCCGCAAATAAGAATGTACTGTAAAAAGATCACAAAATAGGATTCAAAATACTGATAACCATAAGACGCTTCAACACGGGCAATTGCTGTAATATCCTTAATGGTCATCACAAAGACCAAAGAGGTTCCTTTTACAATATTTATGACTAGATTAGCCAGATTGGGCAAGGCTGATTGCAAGGCCTGTGGAAAAACAATCCTCACATAAGCCTGACTAGTGGTTAAACCAATCGCTTGTGCAGCTTCTAATTGTCCCTTATCCACAGTCAAAATAGCCGAACGTAAGATTTCTGATAAACTACCTGTTGTCATCAAACTATAGATAATAAAAGCATAATAGATCGGATTGAGTTTAAAGATATCAACATCACTCCCTATGCTTTTGAGAAATTGATTGAGCAAACTCGGAAACAAACTATAAAAGAAAAGAATCAGCAAAATCGGAGGTGTTGCTCTTATAAAAGCTAGATACACGAGAGAGAAAGTTCGAACACCTTTGACTTTATATATTTGTCCCAGAGCTAAAAACAAGGCTGGTCCAAAACTTAAGACCATGGCTACAATCATAATGATTAAGGTGGTTGGCACCCCTTTTAAGGTCTCTAAAAAAGTTTTCGCAATATAGTCTAAATCCATATCCTATCTCCCTTTCGTTTCCAAAGATTTTTCTAACAAGCGACTCAAGAAGGAAACAGCCAAGGCTACACCCCAATAAAGAATGGCAACCGCTGTATAGGTTTCAAGAGAGTAATTCCCCAAATTGCGACTGATTAAGAGATTCCCAGCTCCCATGACATCCACAAAACCAATCGTATAGGCTAGGGCAGCGTCCCGCATCAAATTTAGAATAGCGGTCGTCATATTTGGAAGAGCCACTTGAAAAGCCTGAGGAAAAATGATTCTCCAAAATGTCTGACTAGGGGTCAAACCAATACTGACTCCAGCTTCCATCTGACCTTTGGGAATTGCCTGATAGGACGCCTTAAATACTTCTGCAATGATAGCCGCAAATAGCAAGACCATGGTGAATAAGACGAAGACCGTCGTAGACCAGTTGTTGATATCTAAATTCAGCCACCATTTTAAAAATTCAGGTAAACCATAAAAGACAAGGAATAGTAAAACAATAGGGGGAGTACAGCGAAGAGTGAAAATATAGCCCTTAGAAAGACCTGCAAAAGTCTTGTCTTCTCCCACTTGAGCCCAAGCCAGTAAGCCACCGAAAAGGGAACCGAGGACTGTAGTAAAAAAGAGAATGGACAAGGTCATAGGAAGAGCCTGCCATAAGGTTGGTAAAAATTGGAACACTCTTGAAAAATCATATGAAACCATATAAACCTCTTTCTAATACTCAATGAAAATCAAAAAGCAAACTAGCCGCAGGTTGCTCAAAACAGTGTTTTGAGGTTGTGGATAGAACTGACAAAATCAGTAACCATACCTACGGCAAGGCGACGTTGATGCGGTTTGAAGAGATTTTCGAAGAGCATAACATGCCTGATTGCTCATCTAATCTTTATCAACGTAGCTAAAGACATCTTCTTTAAAGTATTTTTGAGAAAGTTTAGCTAGAGTACTGTCTTCTTTTAATTCTTTAATCGCTTTTTCATACTCTTTAGCAAACTTCTCACCCTTTTCATCACGGTGAATCAAGGGATAGGTTGGAATTCCTTTATAAGGGAACCAGCTAAGTTTGTCCGCATATTGGTGGTAAGAGCCATCCTCTGTTGTCACCGCTTTTTCAAAAGACAACTTGATGTCAAAGAAAGCATCATAACGTCCTTCTAAAACCCAAGCATAAGCATCTGCCACCTTGAAAGATTCAGCAGCTGTCAACTCAATTGGTGTATCCTTGTACTTGTCATTATAGCTATTAATCACATTCCACTGGGCATTTTGAGGAGAGATGGGTACTAATTTTCCTTTATTTTTGGCGAAATCATCAATATTCTTATATTTAGCTTCATCTCCTTTTCTGACAGTAAAACCAATAATGCTGGCTCCTACTGGCTCAGATGGAATAATGAATTTCTTAGCCCGTTCATCTGTATACCAAGCACCTTTAGTTCCAATATCGTACTTGCCAGACTCAAGTCCAATCAAGAGATCATCATCACTAGTTCCAGTATACTCAAATTTATAATCTGCTAATTTCTCATCAACCGCCTTTAAAACAGCGACTTCATAACCATCTGATTCCCCTTTTTCGTCAATAAAATCATAAGGGACATAGTTTTGAGTATGGGCAACTTTTAAAGTTGTTACTTGTCCAGACGAAGCTGCATCTGCACCTTTAGCAGATGCTCCCGACAAAGTCCTACCAATAATCGTTGCTCCAAGCACTGCCACAACCGCAACTCCACCAACAATCCATGTTTTCTTACTCATATTCTTCTCCTTTATTTAGCTACTGCTTCTCTCACCCACTGGATACGCTCCACTGCAATATCGTTTGGAATGGTACAATCTGCTCCAAGTATGAGGCCATCTTTCCCTGTTTCTTCTACCAATCGTTTGGTTTCAGCCTGAATTTCTTCCTTACTGCCTCGATAGAGAAGGCCATCTTTACCGTTTTCAAATCCTCCCAGAACAGCACGACCCTTGAAAATCTCACGACCTTCTTTTAGACTAATCCCTTCTGGACCAACTGCCCAGTTAAAAACATGAGCTGGATAGTCTGCAAAGATATGAATATCGTTTCGGGCTCCTTCATAGCCACAGATATGAAGGATATTTACCCCACCAACCGACTTAGCCGCATTTAAAACAGTCAGTTCACTCGGCTCAATAATCTCCTGATAGGCTTCAGCAGAAACACGCGCATCCTGAATACTTTGCACACTGAGATAAATACCATCTACTCCTGCATCTTTAATAATAGCTTGACTCAAGCTAGCGATATCTTGCGCAATCACATCAAGTACTTTTTTCAATTTCTGAGAATCTTGAACTAAGAAGTCTGCAATGAGATCATCTCCACCAGACACTTCTCCAAGTAACCATTTGAGGTAGGTCACAGGCGCAAAAATATTGTAAATAGCAACAATATCTTCCGTAAACTCCTGCTTAATCTTCTTCACTAATTCTACCTGCTCTCTAATCCACGGATGATCTTTACCCAGAGGTTGAATCTCCGACAGCTCTTGGAGTGACTTCCCTTTGGCAATAACTGGATTTGGATAAGCAAAATAGCCATCACTCATCAACTTGATAAAGTCTGGATGTAGGTCACGGATAAAACGTTTGTGACCTTGTATGTTCTTTTCAATAATCACAGGATTGGAAAATCCCTTTAACCATTCCTCTTCTGATGTAAAGTGGTGCCAAAAACCTACAGGTACACGGTCAACCACTTCTCCTCTAAATGCTTTTAAAACCCATTCTCTTTTTTCTAACATCTCTATTCTCCATTTCTTTCTTTTTCAACTAATAAAACACTGGCAATATCATTGGTTTGAATAAAGGGAAGACTTCTCTTCTGAAAATCCTGAATCCCATGACATCTTGGCCCTTCCTTACAAGCAAGTCCCTTTGTAAGACTGATCGCAAGTAAGATGACAAAGCCGAGGGCCGTCCCTACCAATAGCCACTTTTTTCTTTTCATAAGGCTCTCCTATTCTAACATAGCAGCCTGACGAATCCAGTCCAATCTTTCTAATTCAAAGTCATCTGGAACCGTGCAATCCGCTCCAAGAAGGACTCCTCTAGTCCCAGCTTCAGCCAACAATCGTTTAGTTTCCTCTTGTAGTGCAGCCTTTCTACCTCCGTAAAGCAGGCTCTGCTTCCCATTTTCAAAACCACCCAAGACCGCTTTGCCATGAAATAGCTCCTGACCTTGAGGTAAACTGACTGCTTCATGGTGGGTTGCCCAGTTGAAAACCTGGGCTGGATAATCTTTAAAAATAGTCACATTGTTACTGGCACCTTGGAAACCGCAGATATGCAGGATATTTACCCCACCTACCTGATTGGCAGCTTCTAAAACCTTTATGTTACTTGGCTCAATATAGGTCTGATACAATTCTGCTGTGATGCGCTCATCCTGAATTTCTTGTGTACTGAGATAGATTCCATCTGCTCCACCATCCTGAATGATTTTTTTAGTTAGGATAGCGATATCCTCAGCTATCACGTCTAAAACATCCCTGAATAGCTCTGGATTTTCAAGAAAAAGATCTGAAACCTCCTTATCACCTCTAGAAGTCTCTGTACGAAACCACCTTTTCAAATAGGAGATCGGAGAAAAAATATTGTAAAATGATGCAATGTCCTCAGTGAAGGTTGCTCGAATAGCCTCTACCACTTCTACTTGTTGCTGAATCCAAGGATGGTTTTCACCAATCGACTCAATAGAAGCTAACTCCTGAAGACTTGTAACCTTAGGACTGTAGACATTACTTGGATAAATGAAAAATCCGTCACTCATCATTTTGACAAAATCAGGATGGATTCTTTCAACGTACTTCCGATGTCCCTCTACACTTTTTTGAAAGATACGTGGATTATTTAAACCTTGTCCTTTTTCCTCCAGTATTACAAAATGAAACCAAAAGCCAACAGGAACCCGTTCCACCTCTTCTCCTCGAATAGCTCTAAAAACTAGCTCTCTTTTACTTGTCATACTTCTCTCCTTCCATTTGGATTGAAACCATCTTACCACTCCTTTTGACCTTTTCCCAATATATATTGACTATCGACTTGATTGGGATTGTTTATATCAATAGAGAAAAAAATCTCTGAAAAGCTTGATTTTACTAGCTTTTCAGAGATTTTTTCTGTTTATTGCTTTTTAAAATAGTTGTTATATAGATTTTTTATCAGCCTGATTAGTATTTTTTATTAAGCCTCTTTCATGGCAAAGTAAGCCCGGACTTTGGGTGCTACTTGTGTTCCGAATAGTTCAATAGCTCTCAGAACCTGATCATGAGGCATAGAACCAAGAGGTAGGTGCAACATGAAGCGGTCCAAATCTAAATCCTCTATCATGCGAATCAATTTTTCGGCCACCTGATCTGGATTGCCCACAAACATGGCGCCATTTGATCCTACCTGCTCCAAATATTGCTTATAACGCAATTCTTGCCAGTGTGGACGGTCTTTGGAAATAGCATCCACTACTTGCTTGGTCGGATGGAAATAATCTTTCACAGCCTGCTCGCCATCTTCAGCAATCCAACCCCAAGAATGGACCCCAACCTTTAGTTCATGACTGGCATGGTCTGCTTCGCTCCCAATCTCACGATAAGCCTGAATCAACTTTTTAAAATAACGAGGGTTACCACCAATAATGGCATAGACAATCGGTAGGCCTGCCTGAGCAATCTTTACTGTTGATTCGACATGACCACCTGTCGCTATCCACAAGGGTAATTTGTCCTGAACTGGACGAGGATAAACTTCTTTACCAGCAATCGTTTGGGTCAATCGACCTTTCCAGTCTAGCTTTGTCTTTTCATTGACTAACTGGAGCAAGTCTAATTTCTCATCAAAAAGGGCTTCGTAGTCTTTCAAATCATAGCCAAACAGAGGAAATGATTCCGTGAAAGAACCCCTTCCAGCCATAATCTCCGCACGTCCATTTGACAAAGCATCGATAGTGGCATATTGTTGGAATAAGCGAATCGGATCCATGCTCGAGAGAATGCTGACTGCACTGGTCAAACGGATTTTCTTGGTATTGACTGCCCCAGCTGCCAGTACAATCTCTGGGGCTGATACTGCAAAATCCTCTCGATGGTGCTCACCAATCCCATACACATCCAAACCAACCTTGTCAGCCAGTTCAACCTCTGCTAGCAACTGGCGAATGCGTTCGTCATGGCTGTAAGTTTGCCCAATCCCTTCAAGCTCCGTTGTTTCCCCAAATGTTGAAATTCCCAATTCTACCATTGTGATTCTCCCTATCTACTCTGTCCTTCAATTTGAAAAATTATTCTAATACTCAATGAAAATCAAAGAGCAAACTAGGAAGCTAGCCGCAGGCTGCTCAAATCACTGCTTTGAGGTGGTAGATAGAACTGACGAAGTTAGTAACATATGCCTAAGACAAAGCGATACTAACCTGATTTGAAGAGATTTTCGAAAAAGATTAAATATACTCTACAATTTGCTCAATCAATTCTGGGTCGTCTAAACCTGTAACTTGTATAACAACATCTTTGACTGATTGTTTAGCCAACAATTCACCTAATCGAATACTTTCTTCATCATTTACATCGCGATAGTCAAAGGCATAGCCAACTGTTTTAAGTAGGTTTTTATATGACAAACTGAGTTCTTTCAATTCACGTATCGGCCGGATGAATCGTTCATTATAGCCTAATTTTCGGATTGGAGTACGAGCTACGCGACTAACCTCGTCCACTATGAAAGGATTTTCAAACCGTTCTATAATGACTTTGTGATAATTCTCCAATTCTTTTTTATCAAAGTTCCATTTGGCAATCAAGAGACTCCGAATTTCAGCTAATACAGATTCAATCCGAGATTTGATATTAGGATTTTGAAGAGCTTCCAAAATTGTCTTGGCACCATAATGCGCACCAATGTAAGCTGAAGTTGCATGTCCAGAATTGACTGAAAAAAGTTTTCGCTCAATAAAGGGTTCTAAATCTTCTTCATAATGCACATCTTTTAGACGTAAATCTGGATTTTTAAGACGCTTGGTTTCCACGACCCATTCATTAAAGGGTTCGACCACAACAAAAAGGGAATCTTCGTGACTTTGTGCTGGAACAATCCTGTCTACTGCAGCATTTGGAAAACCTATGTAGTTATCAGCAAATGTCAAACCTTCCGGACTTAAATATTTCTTGACTTCTTGATAAAGAAATTGAGACCCGCCAATCATATTTTCACAGGCCATAACATCCAATGCCTGTGTATTTCCTGCAACTCGGCGAGCTTCGATTCCTTTGGCTAGAAGTTCAGCGATAAAAGGGAGTATATTAGGTCCGATTGCAGTAGTAATAATATCCGTCTTTTGAATCGCTTCAATGACTTGCTCAGGGTCTTCTTTGCTATTAATGCCAGCCACATTAGTTACTTCTATACGAGACTGTCCTTTCTGTGCAATTTCAATTTCATACTTGCCCTTTTCATTTAGAGCATGAATTATCTGATTATTGACATCCACAAAATCAATATGGAAACCATTTTTAAATAGAATTTCACCTATAAAACCACGACCGATATTACCGGCACCAAAATGAACAGAATGTTTCATTCAATTTCTCCTTTTCCTATTTGAGGGACATATATACTAGATGACAAATGACGAAATTCAATTATTCAACAGCATCAAATAAGCGCAACACTTCCTCTTTTGACTGAGCATCTGCTAGTTTAAGAACATTATCTACATCTGCACAGAAGATAGAAATTTTCTGAATAATTTCTAAGTGTTCATTACCAATACCAGCAATACCAAAAAGAACCGTTGCCACTTGAGGGTTAGATACATTCCCAAAATCAACCCCTCTAGGGACTTGAACGACTGTAATACCAGACTTGAGGACATCATTTTTTGCTGCATCTGTTCCATGCGGTATGGCGATAAAGTTACCCATGTAAACAGATAGCTCTTTATCTCGCTCAATCATGGCTTCAATATAGTCTTCATTAACATATCCACCCTCATAAAGAACTTGCCCACAATAACAAATAGCTTCCTCCTTGTTAGAAAATTGTTTATTAAGCTTAATCAAATGTTTTTCAAGTTTCATATTAGTTCTCCAATTTCTTAATTTTTTCTTTAAAAATAGTATTTAGCATCTGATAAATAATGGATTGATTTCCCGTCTTGTAAATCTCTGTATAAAGATGATTTTCAATAATCGACTGACTAATAGCTGTCATTAAATCTCTAGCTTCCTCGCTAGCTTCTTTAGACATTAGCATTAGCAGACACCTTTTGACCTCTTCTTCCTCTCGTTTCATTGACAATGCGGAGATAGGTAGTTTGAGTTCAAACATAGTAAAACTATTTGTTGTTACTTTGCTAGACTGACTATGTAAAAGCACCAGACCAGTATTAGGAATAGCCATAGGACTATTCTGGAAGTGAGATAACAATTTTCTTGTTAGATAATCTCTGTCACTCACATTCTTCTGATATTGGATGATTTGTTCTACCGTGTGCTCAAATGATTGATTATTCTCCAATTGAACCAACTCGAATTGACTCAAAAGCTGACTACTAGATATTAAATAATCTTGCAAGTCATAACTTTTCTCTGGAGCGATAGCATCACGCGCGACAATTGTACGATGTGCCTGTACATACTGAAGTCGTTCCTGTAATTCAAGCAGTTCTTTGACGGTTGGAAAACTAGAAATTACATCGATTTCCTGATTAGTCAGCGGCTTGGTAGATAAAATATAATCATACTGACTGAGATCAATACTGTGGTAATCTACTAGAGACTGAATATCTATCAACTCTACAAAAGGAGCAACACTCTTAATTTTACTGACTAATAAATCTCTAGTGACCCGACGTTCATCCGTTAAAAGCAAAACACGGACTGGATAAATCTCTGGACTACGGCCTAAGCTAGAGATAAAATGTAGGGCAATCATGCCATACTCATACTCTGTATGAAGATATTTCGGAAAAATATCATTTACTAAAAGACTGATGACTGTATAAAGAAATTTATTCCTTTCAACTAAAATCTGGACAGATTCTGGCAAATTTTCACCCTGAAAAAGGATAGGGACGCCTAAACTGAGCCGAATATGATGGAAAAGAAAATTGAATAAAACCTTGTCCTTAAAAAAGTCAATCTTGGTATACATGGAAACCGTATCAATCAGATTTGAAATATTGTAGAAAAATTCACCATCAAATTTCTCCGTAAAGAGCGGATTGTCCTGACGTTTAATGATTAATTCATCCAAGATGCTCGCAAAATAGATAATTTCCTGAATACTATAAAATTGTGCAGTCTGCTTAGAGTAAGCTTGAAAAATTTTTTGAGAAATTTCCAAAGCCTGCTTACTAGTATTAGGTGAATTTTCAATGTTTTGCTCCTGACCTATAAGAGATAACAAGATCGCAAAAAACATCTTCATCCTAGCATCCATATCTGGAAAACCTGACAGTTGCTTATTAACAATCTGACTGGCCAGCCTAGTTCTATCTGCTTCTAAAATATCAAAGCTCCCAAAATTACCGGTTGAAAAATCTGCTACTGAGATACAGTTTGTCAGTAAAATAGCCAAAAATCTTCTCTTACCAACTGAATCACCAGAAATACGATAACCTTTTTGTCGTTCAATTTTCAGATCAAAGTCTAAAAGACGCTTATCAATATCTGAAATATCCTGAATAATAGTTACATTACTGACTTTCATGCACTCTTGCAATGCTTCATTGGTGACAAAACCACTCTCAGTCAGAAGGCGATAGGTAATCAACTCTTGTCTTTCTTGGGGACTATACTCAACTAACACTTCAAGTTCTGTCGGCAAATCATCCAACTCTCCAGTCAAAATATAGTATTTCCCATGCTTCGTTATTTCGATTCCATATTGCTCCATGCTATCTGTCAAATCTGATAAAGTTCGATAAATTGTTCTAGATGAAACCTGTAAGATTTCAGTCATGTCTTGCATTGAAAGCTTCCCTACATGTAGGAAAGCCTTCAATAATTGTTCTTCTCGTTTGGTTAATAGCATTCGTAATTTAGAAACCTCTAGTTCTATTTGTACATTCTAACAGCCATTTTGTCATATTCTGGTGTTGTTACTAAACTATCCACAATAAGAAATTGAGAATTCGGTGCTGTTTGCTGCACTTCTGCCTGTAAAGAAATAGTTGTTACAATCATTATGTTTTTAGAATTAAATTCACCTAATTCTGAAATTTTGGCAGTAGAAACTGGAATACGAATATTCTTGTTTCTAAAGATAGCCCGAATCGTTTCACAGCCCATAGTTGCAGATCCCTGTGCTTTACCATAAGCAACTACTACAGCATCAATATGGTTAAGGTCAATTTCCTGACTATCTACTGATGCTGAAGTTGATATATCTCCTTCAATTTCTGCTATTGGAGAAGCTCCTGTTAATGAAGCTACAATTTCATCATAACGAGGGGACGCTAAGAAATTATCAACAGAAACATGAATAGCACTTGGACTCTTGTCTTTAGCTCTTGGTGTCAGTTCTTCCTGAGTAACAATTAATGTTTTTGGTGTATCAAGCAAATTTGAGATTGCCTGATTAGATACTGGAATCTCTAGACCTGCTTTTTTAACCTTATCTCGAAGAATACTAGCTCCCATAGCAGAGCTTCCCATACCAGCATCGCAGGCGAAAATGATTTTTTCCACTGAGTCTGTCGAAACAACTGCATCAACAGAAGTTGATACTAACTGACCTTTAGACTGAGCCTTAGCTGCTTGGGTAGCCGCCTGAGCAGCTTCGAGCGAATCCTCAGTTGACTTGTCTGCATGAAGAATAAGGGCTGCTACAAGGAAAGAAACAACTGCTGCCACTAAAACACCTAGAAGAACATTTAGATGGGGCCAAACGCCTTTTGGCGCCGTAGCCATAATCGCAATAATAGAACCTGGTGAAGCTGGAGATTTAAGACCAGCGTCTAAGAGTTGAAAAGTAAAAGTTCCAGAGATACCTCCTGCCATAGCAGCTAAAAATAGAGTAGGCTTCATCATAACATAAGGAAAGTAAATTTCATGAATCCCTCCGAAGAAATGAATAAGCATTGCCCCCCAAGAAGAAGATTTAGCAGAACCTTTACCGAATACAGCATAAGCTAATAGAATTCCCAGGCCTGGTCCAGGATTAGCTTCCAATAGGAAGAGAATTGACTTACCAGCTTGAGCTACCTGTTCTACTCCCAGAGGAGTAAAAATGCCATGATTGAGGGCATTATTGAGGAAAAGGACTTTAGCCGGTTCGATAATAAAATTAGCTATAGGAAGGAGGCGAGCATTAACAATAGCCTCAACACCATTCCCAACAGCTCCAGTAAGAGTCGATACGACTGGACCGATTGCGTAGAAAGCCAAAAGCAATAATGCAAAACCAACGAGACCAGCTGAGAAATTATTAACTAACATTTCAAATCCGGGACGAATTTTTTCCTGGAACTTTTCATCAAATTTCTTGATAGTCCATCCTCCCAGTGAGCCCATTACCATAGCTCCGATAAACATAGGAACACTAGAACCTGTGATTGCACCAACAGTAGCAATAGCTCCTACAACGGCACCACGTTGACCATGGATCATATATCCACCTGTGTAACCAATCAGGATTGGCAATAAATACGTTAACATAGGACCAACAACAGTAGCTAACTGTTCATTTGGCAGATAGCCATCAGCGATAAAGAGGGCAGTCAACACTCCCCAAGCAATAAATGCTCCAATATTGGGCATAACCATATTTGAAAGCGATGTCCCTAGTTTTTGAACTCTGACTTTCAATGATACTTTTTCTTCCATTAGGATCATCCTCCTTTTCTTAAAACTAGTATATACAAAGTTAAAAACCTTTAAAACTAAAGTTTTGTCACAGATTTTGTGCCAAAACTTTACTTTTGACGAGGCTGGGCAAAAAGGCTTAAAAATGATAAAACGCATCATATCAGGTGTACAAAACCTTAATATGATGCGTTTTATCATGGAAAGATTTACTGAATTTTCTCTTCAAATTGAGTTTTTGCCCAGCTTCCTCTTTTTATAGTAGTTTGAAATAAGATACGAACAAATCAATTGGAAAATTCAAATTAATTTCTAGAAATATTTTAGTATTCCTGTGTACTGTTCTAAATTCAATCTGCTATAATTATTGAAAAGTAAACCCTTATCATCATTTGTAACATAAAAAATAGGCTGTAAAACCTTATAGGATAAACCTATGGCTTTACGCCCGTATATTCATAGATTCTATTCTACCGTTACTGACTTGGCAAGGTTACGTGGTTTGTCCACATCGAGGCCACGGTGGAGGGTTGCAAAGTAAGCGACCAATTGTGTTGGTACGACCATTGAAATTGGTGAGAGGTAAGGGTGTACAGTCGTAAGGACGATAGCGTCTGTCTCTTTAGCAACATTTTCTTCTGCGATAGTGAGGACTTTTGCACCACGGGCTGCCACCTCTTGGATATTTCCACGAGTGTGGTTGGCAAGGACTGGATCTGACAAGAGAGTCAAAACAGGTGTTCCTTCTTCAATCAAGGCAATAGTTCCGTGCTTAAGTTCTCCTGCCGCAAAGCCTTCACACTGGATGTAAGAAATCTCTTTAAGTTTGAGACTTGCTTCCATGGCTACGTAGTAATCTTGACCACGTCCGATGTAAAAGGCGTTACGAGTTGTTTCAAGTAGCTCACGAACCTTGACTTCAATGGTTTCTTTCTCTGAAAGAGTTGATTCGATAGACTGAGCTACGATTGACAACTCATGAACTAAATCAAAGGCTTGCGCTTTGGCATTTCCATTTGCTTCTCCGACTGCTTTTGCAAGGAAGGCAAGGGCTGCAATTTGCGCTGTATAGGCCTTGGTTGAGGCTACGGCAATTTCAGGACCTGCGTGAAGGAGCATGGTATGGTTAGCTTCACGTGAAAGGGTTGAACCTGGGACATTTGTCACTGTCAAGCTTGGGATTCCCATTTCATTAGCCTTGACCAAAACCTGACGGCTATCCGCTGTTTCACCAGACTGGCTGATAAAGATGAAGAGTGGTGTCTTGCTGAGAAGTGGCATACCGTAGCCCCACTCAGATGAGATTCCAAGTTCAACTGGTGTATCTGTCAATTCTTCCAGCATCTTCTTAGAAGCAAATCCTGCGTGGTACGATGTTCCAGCTGCAAGGATGTAAATGCGGTCTGCATCTTGAACAGCCTTAATGATAGCTGGATCTACCACTACTTGACCAGCTTCATCTGTGTAGGCTTGAATGAGTTTACGCATAACAGTTGGTTGCTCATCAATTTCCTTAAGCATGTAGTAAGGGTAAGTTCCCTTACCGATATCTGACAAATCAAGCTCAGCAGTGTAACTAGCACGCTCACGACTATTTCCATCATAGTCTTGAACTTCCACACTATCAGCCTTAACGATTACCAATTCTTGGTCATGAATTTCCATGTATTGGTTGGTCTCACGAATCATAGCCATAGCATCTGAGCAGACCATGTTATATCCCTCTCCAAGACCAATCAAAAGTGGTGATTTATTTTTAGCCACGTAGATGACTTCAGGATCTTGTGAGTCAATCAAGGCAAAGGCATATGAACCACGGATAATATGAAGAGCTTTTTTGAAGGCTTCAAGAACAGAAAGACCTTCTTCTTCCGCAAATTTTCCAATCAAGTGAACAGCGATTTCCGTATCTGTTTGCCCCTTAAAGTGGTGACCTGCAAGGTATTCTTCCTTGATTTCAAGGTAGTTCTCAATCACCCCGTTGTGAACCAAAACAAAACGTTCAGTCTCAGAGCGATGTGGGTGAGCATTGTCCTCAGTTGGTTTCCCATGAGTTGCCCAACGAGTATGTCCAATACCAGTTGTTCCCTCAACACCAGCTGTCTTAGCGGACAATTCTGCAATACGGCCTACAGCTTTTACTAGGTGATTTTCAGCACCACCTAGGACAAAAATTCCCGCAGAATCATAGCCACGGTATTCGAGCTTTTCAAGCCCTTGAATCAAAATATCAGTTGCATTTGTGTTTCCAACAACACCAACAATTCCACACATAGTATATACGACACAGGCAAGCTGTGCTTTCTCCTTAAAATTGGTATAGTCTAATTCCTCTTTTATAGAATCAGCAAAAACAGTATATACTTGTTTCTTTCACTTGTCAAGAGTAAAAATTGGTATAGTTCAAATTAAGCTCTTGTAAGCAAAAAATTCTGACCAATTAGGACAATCAGTCAGAGTCTTTCTTAAAATCCATTATTGTCGCTTAGTTCCTTGAACCAGTGCCCTGATTTTTTCAGACGACGTTCTTGCGTTTTCAAGTCTAATTCGACCAAACCATAGCGATTTTTATAACTATTGAGCCATGACCAGCAATCGATAGAGGTCCAAATCAAGTAGCCCTTACAATTGGCTCCGTCTTCAATGGCACGGTGAAGTTCCCGAAGATGACCTTTTACAAATTCAATACGATAATCATCTTGAATCATCCCATCTTGACGGAATTTTTCCTCTCCTTCAACACCCATACCATTCTCTGTCAACAGCCACTCGATATTACCATAATTTTCCTTGATATTTTGGGCAATGTCATAAATCCCTTGCTCATAAATCTCCCAGCCACGGTGAGGATTGATTTTACGTCCAGGCATCACATAAGGCTCATAAAAATGTTCTGGTAAGAGTGGACTCTCTGGATGCTTCGCAAATCGAGGCGCCATAACACGCAAAGGTTGATAGTAGTTGACACCAAGGAAGTCCACCGTATTGTCACGAATGAGATTCAACTCCTCCTCTGTAGCATCAGGCAAGAGACCGTATTCATGTAAGATTTCTACCAACTCCTGTGGATAAGTCCCCAAAACAGACGGATCTAAGAAAGATTGGGCCTGAAAAAGGTCCGCAATGCGAGCTGCCTTGACATCAGCAGGATGCTGGCTGCGTGGATAAGCCGGTGTTAAGTTGAGGACAATCCCAATCTTGGAATCAGGCAAGAGTTCATGACAGGCCTTAACCGCCCGACTGCTGGCCAATTGTGTATGATAGGCTACTTTAACTGCTGCCTCTGCATCCACCTTATGTGGATAATGGGCATCGTAAAAATAGCCAAATTCTACTGGAACGATTGGCTCGTTAAAGGTAATCCATTGATCCACTAAATCTCCATAAGTCTCAAAACAAAAACGAGCATAGTCTTCATAGGCTGAGACAGTCGCCTTATTTTCCCAACCATCACCATCCTCTTGAATGGCAAAAGGTAAATCAAAATGATAAAGATTCACTAAAAGACGAATCCCTTTGGCCCTAATAGCCTCAAAAACCTTACGGTAAAAGTCTACTCCTTGAGCATTGACTTCCCCACGCCCTTGTGGAAAAATCCGTGACCACTGAATAGAAGTCCGAAAGGCCGTGTGACCAGTTTCTAACAGTAACTCAATATCCTTTTCCCAGTTTTCATAAAAGGTCGATGTCTTATCTGGACCAATCCCATTATAGTAACGATTTGGCTCCACTTGGAACCAGTAATCCCAGAGATTATCTCCCTTACCGTCACCAGCTACACGTCCCTCTGTCTGCGGCCCAGAAGTAGAGGACCCCCAGACAAAATCCTTTGGAAATCTTAGCATACATTTACCTCTTTATCTACTCATTTTTCCCATTATACAGAAAAAACAAGGTAAAAACTAGTTACATTTTTTCCTTGTTTTTCTTCTGATTATAGTTTTTATGTCTTGCTGAGGATTTCAAGCGTTTCGAGCACGTTATCTGCATGAACTTCGATAGTGTCACCAGTCGCTTTAATCTTCACTTCTACGATGCCATCGGCCGCTTTCTTCCCAACAGTGATACGGATTGGCAATCCAATCAAGTCACTGTCGCTAAATTTAACTCCGACACGTTCATTACGGTCGTCTGTCAAGACTTCGTAACCAGCTCCCATCAAGCTTGCTTCAAGCTTTTCTGTCAAGACTTGCGCTTCTTCATCCTTGACATTGACAGTGATCAAGTGCACATCAAATGGTGCCAATTCTTTAGGGAAATTGATTCCCCAAGCGTAACGGTATTCACCTTTTGGCGTTTTGTTAACAAAGAGGCGAGCGTGTTGCTCCATCACTGCTGAAAGGAGACGGCTGACACCGATACCGTAACATCCCATGATAATTGGCACAGCCCGGCCATTTTCATCCAAAACATCTGCTCCCATGCTTGCTGAATAGCGAGTGCCAAGTTTAAAGATGTGACCAATTTCGATACCACGCGCAAAGTTAAGGACTCCTTGCCCGTCTGGGGAAATTTCACCCTCACGAACTTCACGGATATCCACATATTCTGCAGTAAAATCACGGCCTGGATTCACACCAGTCAAGTGGTAGCCATCTTCGTTAGCACCGACAACTGCATTGCGAACATCTTGCACCTTACGGTCTGCGATGATTTTAACATTCTCTGGCAAACCAACCGGGCCAAGTGAACCAAATCCTGCTTGAACAAGATTCGCCACTTCTTCTTCGCTAGCAACGTCAAAGAAATCTGCTCCCAAGTGATTTTTCAACTTGACTTCGTTGAGTTGGTCATTTCCAACTAGAAGGGCTGCAACAAGCTCACCATCTGCCATGTAGAAGAGGGTTTTAATCGTTTGTTCTTCTGGAACGTTGAGGAAGGCTGCAACTTCATCGATTGACTTAACATCCGGCGTTGCAACACGAGTCACTTCTTCTTCAGCGACAACACGGTTGCTTGGTTTGTACTCGTTTGTTGCCATTTCTAAGTTAGCTGCATAGCTAGACTCACTTGAGTAAGCAATGGTATCTTCACCAGAGACTATCCATTTGAGCAATTCTGCCTTGATTTCTTCTTGCGCTTCTGCAGGAATTTCGTCAAATGAGGCAACTGACTTGTCCAAGACAACCCAGCGGTCAAGGTCTGTACGAGCAGATGTAATGGCCATAAATTCTTGGCTATCCTTACCACCCATGGCTCCACCGTCACCAATAATAGCCTTGAAGTCTAAACCACTACGAGTGAAAATACGCTCATAGGCTGCTTTGTACTCATCATAAACACTATCCAAACTATCATAGTTAGCGTGGAAACTATAAGCATCCTTCATGATAAACTCACGTGTACGAAGAAGTCCATTACGTGGGCGTTTTTCATCACGATACTTGGGCTGGATTTGGTAAAGGTTGAGTGGCAATTGCTTGTAAGACTTAACAGAATCACGGACAATAGCTGTAAAGGTTTCTTCGTGTGTTGGACCTAGGATAAAGTCTGATTTTTCACGGTTTTTTAGTTTGTAAAGGTCTTCACCGTAAGTTTCGTAACGACCTGATTCGCGCCACAATTCTGCACTGAGAAGGGCAGGAGCCAACATCTCAACGGCACCAATCTTGTCGAATTCTTGGCGCATGATATTTTTAGCTTTTTCAATCACACGATTAGCAAGTGGTAGGTAAGAATAAACACCTGCAGATACTTGGCGAACATAACCAGCACGCAACATAAGAGCATGGCTGATAACTTGAGCATCGCTTGGCATTTCGCGAAGCGTTGGGATAGGCATTTTACTTTGTTTCATAATATTCCTCGATTATCTAAAAAAGAGTCGCATAATGTCATTCCAGGTCACAGCAATCATCAAGACAACCATGATGACCACTCCGGCCAAGGTGACATAGGTTTCAATTTCTTGTTTCAATGGTTTGCGGCGGATAGCTTCTAGGATATTGAGCACAATCTTACCACCATCCAGAGCTGGAATCGGAATAAGATTAAAAATCCCGATATTGATGGAAATCATTGCCAAGAAGTACAAGACATTCTCAATTCCATTTTTAGCAGCATCACTACTTGCCTTAAAGATGGCAACAGGTCCACCCAACTTGTTCAAATCCGGTTGGAAAATCAGATTTTTCAGTGCTGATAAAATTCGTAGGGCCGAGTCAGCAGCAGTTGTAAAACCACCTACAAACATGGATAGAAAGTCCGACTTAATTCCCGGTTGAACACCTAGAAGGTAACGGCCTTGACTTTCTTCCGGAGTAACAGTGACTTGTTTGTCACTCCCATTTTCAAAAATAGTCACATCCAAAGTCGAGGCCGTCTTACCTTTGGTTTCCGTTTCCACAGCCTGAATCAAACTTTCCCAGTTGCTAATCTCATGTGAGCCAATCTTGGTAATCTGTGCCGTTTCTGATACTCCCACCTTAGCCAAGGCCCCTTGGGGCATGACATGGAACTGGTTGGTATCAACATCTCTGACACCACCCTGCATGAAGATTAAAATCCAGAAAACAACAACCCCTAAGATAAAGTTATTCATAGGACCTGCAAAATTGGTAATCAGTTTGCCCCAGATAGTCGCATTTTGATATTGAACATCTAAAGGTGCAATCCGAACCTCAGTACCATCTGCTTCCACAACCGTTGCATCGTGATCCACTGCAAATGTTTTTTCTTCTTCCAGAACCAATCCTTTGATAAAGAGCTTGTCTTCAAAATCAAACTGGGTCACCTGCATAGGGAGGGCTGTTTGATCCAATTTTTTACCTGAGAGATTGATGCGTTTAACCTTACCATCATCAGCAAGTGTCAAACTAACAGGCGTTCCTGCCTTGATTTCAGTTGTATCATCACCCCAACCGGCCATGCGGACATAGCCACCCAGAGGCAAGATTCGAATGGTATAGGCCGTTCCATCCTTGCCAATGTGAGCAAAAATTTTAGGTCCCATACCGATGGCAAATTCACGTACTAAAATCCCTGATTTCTTGGCAAAGTAGAAGTGCCCGAACTCGTGCACCACTACAATAATCCCGAAAACCAGAATAAAGGTTAAAATTCCGAGCATAGCGTTTCCTCCGTCTTTTGATTAAAAGAGTCCAAATAAGTGCATGATTGGAAATACAAGCAACATACTATCGAAACGATCCAAAACACCACCATGTCCAGGGATAAATTTCCCAGAATCCTTAACACCAAAATGACGTTTGATCGAACTTTCTAGTAAATCACCAAATTGTCCAGCAATGCTAAAGAAAATAGCAAAGACTGACATCTTGTAAATTCCATATGGAAGAGCAACTGTACTGTCAACTATCATAAAGATAATGGTTACTAAAATTGCTCCTAAAATACCACCCAAGGCACCCTCAAGGGTTTTATTAGGCGATACCCTTGGTGCTAACTTTCGTTTCCCATAGTTCATCCCAACAAGATAGGCACCACTGTCTGTCGCCCAGACGATACACAAGGCTAAGAGAGCCTTGTCCAAACCTGCAACACGAGCATCTAGTAAAGCATTAAATCCAAAGCCCACGTAGAAGCTCATAGCAAGAGGGAAAACCGCATCCTCAATCGTATAAGACTTGCTAAAAACGGTCGTTCCTAACATGATTGAAATCAAAACACTATAGGCAACCACATTCCCATCAACTGGCAAAAAAGTCAGGTAATTCTCCAAGGGAATGGTCAATGCAAAGGTTGCAAAGAGGGTCAAGAGGCCCTCCATCGTCATGGTCTCTAGACCTCTCATCTTCAAAAGTTCATGCATGGCTAGCATGGCTATGATTCCGATTGCTATCTGAAGCAAGAGGCCCCCAATCATTAAAATTGGTAGGAAAATAGCCAGGGCAATCCCTGCAAACAAGGTTCTTTTCTGTAAATCCTGGGTCATATTTCCTCCTAAACTCCTCCAAATCGGCGATGACGACGATTATAGGCAAGAATGGCTTCCTGCAAGGCCGCCTCGTCAAAATCAGGCCACAAGGTGTCCGTAAAATAGAGCTCACTATAGGCTCCCTGCCATGGAAGGAAATTGCTCAAACGCAATTCTCCACTAGTACGGATAATCAAGTCTGGGTCTCGTAACTCCTTAGGTAAATGCTGGGTAAAAAGATAATTACCAATCAATTCCTCTGTGATGTCACCTGGGTTGATTTTGGCATCTAAAACATCCTGGGAAATCAACTTAAGCGCCTGTGTAATCTCAGCACGTCCACCATAGTTGAGGGCAAAATTAAGAATCAAACCTGTGTTGTTCTTAGTCAATTCCTCAGCCTTGGTTAAAGCTTCAAAAGTCTGCTTAGGCAGGCGGTCTGTCTCCCCAATCATTTGAATCTTAACATTATTCGCATGTAGTTCTGGAACATAATTATCATAAAACTCTACTGGCAAGTTCATGATAAACTTGACTTCCTGATCTGGACGGGTCCAGTTTTCTGTAGAAAAAGCATAGACCGTAATAACCTTAACGCCTAGTTTGTTAGCTGCCTTGGTCACAGTTTGCAATGCTTCCATGCCCGCCTTATGTCCAAAAACTCGCGGTTGCATACGTTTTTTAGCCCAACGGCCATTGCCATCCATGATGATGCCAATATGAGCAGGGACCTGTGTCGGAACCTCTACTTCCACAGCCTTATCTTTCTTAAAAAATCCAAACATGATCTTATTCCTATTCAAAAATCTATCGTTTCATTATACCATATTTCCCTATTTTCTTCTATCACTAAGCTATTTATACTCTTCGAAAATCTCTTCAAACCACGTCAGCTCTATCTGCAACCTCAAAACAGTGTTTTGAGCAACCTGCGGTTAGCTTCCTAGTTTACACTTTGATTTTCATTGAGTATTATTCTCAGGCACCAAGCCCATTTTTCAAAAAAATAAGCCGCCTGATTGGGCGACTTTATTTTTTATAGGGAGATTATTATGAAAAAGTTTTAGGAGTTTAAGTTAAGGTCTTCTTAACTTATGAACTCAGTATACACTCCCTAGCTTAAAGTTTCCTTAAGAAGTTTTAAAAATCAAATTTTTCCATTTCTCCTGACAATTTTTCTTGGATAAACGTGTTTGATAAAGCTCCATTCGGTCTTCATTTTCTAAGAAATGAGGAGTTGGACGAACTTGAAAATTCAAAATATCCTCGAGTCCGTAAGGAGTAAAGAGTTCTAAAGTAGAATCTTCATTCAAGCGCAGTCCAACAGCCGTACATCGTTCTGGATACTTACTCATGGCATCACAAGAGCTGCTATAGGGAGCAGTATGAGGACTGTGCTGATGCATACAGACCTGATTTTTCAATTCCCACTAGTACTGAGGAAAATCCTCTCTCAACTTTTTCTCTAGAGACAAGGTTTCCTCATAAGAAATATCTGGATCAAAGAAAATTACATCTACATCTGTTTCACAGTCAAAAGGGGACTTGTCTGACAAGAGATTCCAGATAAAATTTCTGACAGAACCTGCTGCCAACCAAGAATCTTTCAAACCAAGGTTTCGGATAATAGTCAGAATAGCCATCATATCCCGATTTTCTCTGAAAACTTCCAGAATTTCTTGCTTATTTTTCACTGTATTCATAACCTAAGTGCTCATATGCCTTAGCAGTCGCCACTCGTCCAGAACGTGTCCGCATGATAAAACCTTTTTGAATCAAGTAAGGCTCATACATGTCTTCCACCGTCTCTCGCTCCTCTGCAATGTTAACAGAAAGAGTTCCTAATCCAACAGGGCCACCACCGTACATCTCAATCATGGTCCGAAGGATTTTCTGGTCCACATAGTCCAGACCTTCATGGTCAACATCCAGCATGGTCAAAGCCTTATCCGTAATAAGATCATCGATAACCCCATCCCCCATTATCTGGGCAAAATCGCGCACGCGCTTGAGGAGACGATTGGCAATACGAGGGGTCCCACGACTACGTAGGGCCAACTCAGATGCTGCCTCATGAGTGATTTCCATCTCAAAAATATCTGCCGTCCGCTCAACAATTTCCGTCAAATCAACATGAGCATAATACTCCATATGACCTGTAATCCCAAAACGTGCCCGTAGCGGATTTGAGAGCATACCAGCCCGAGTCGTCGCCCCAATCAAGGTAAAAGGTGGCAACTCCAAATGAACGCTGCGACTGCCTTCACCAGCACCAATCATGATATCAATGTAGAAGTCCTCCATGGCACTATAAAGCACCTCTTCCACAGACATGGGCAAGCGATGAATCTCATCAATAAAAAGGACATCCCCAGGCTCCAAGTCATTCAAAATCGCTACCAGATCACCGGCTTTTTCAATGACAGGCCCAGACGTTTGCTTGAGATTGACACCTAGTTCGTTGGCAATAACAAAAGCCATGGTCGTTTTTCCCAAGCCTGGAGGGCCAAATAAGAGCACATGATCCAGCGCTTCATCCCGCATTTTGGCAGCTTCGATAAAGATTTGGAGCTGGTTCTTGACCTTATCCTGTCCGATATATTCACGTAAATACTGAGGACGGAGCGTGCGTTCTACTAACTCCTCATCCCCCATTATCTCATTATCTAAAATTCTACTCATGGCTCTATTATATCAAAAAACCAAGCCACAAACAAAAAAGCCACTGGATTGTGACTCCCGAGTCTAGCACTTATGTGGTATAATATTGTTCGGAACTTCTACACCGCCTACGAAAGGAGGTGAGATAGCCCATGATGGAATTAGTACTCAAAACTATCATCGGACCAATTGTGGTCAGTGTCGTTCTTCGTATAGTCGATAAATGGCTAAACAAGGACAAATAGTGTCAAAAAAGACCTCAAGCTTATTTGGTCGTGAGCTTGGGGTCTTTTCTAGCCTATGATATAGAGCTAGTACTCAATTCCTTTTTATTATCCCATAGTTCACGAATTTTGTCAAAGGTTTATATCCTCATCCATTCAGCTTCTCCAACTTTAGAATCTGTCCAATAAAGTTTATAAGATTTAGAGAAAGCTATTGAAAAATGATATTTAGAAAACTTCCGAAAAGCCTGAAATAGAGCAAAAAAACTCCACCAGTTCCGGTGGAGTTAAGGGAGATTATGATGAAAAAGAAAAGTTTAGGATTTTATTAAATAAAGTTAGGAGGTCTTTATTTAATGACTATATAATACTAGACTAGCCTTAAATTTTGCTTAAGCAAAAACAAGTTTTATTATTTTTCTCTGTTGATCCAAGTCATCCCTATACAATTATAGGTGGATAAGGCTTCAAAATCCAATTTGCACCATTTTCTCCACTTCAACATAATTCCTAGATTACTAATTTTTTAAAACCATAACATAAAAACAAATGTAAAGAATAAGAAAAAATGCATAACATCTACTAAAAAATAGACATTTTGCATTTTTAATTCAGACTAATCTAGACTAATTTTTCCTCTTTGAGTTCCAAAAACACCTGTTTGTACTTGTAACTGTAAGCCTGAAGCATCTGCAGTCTCCGTATTCACATCAAATACCACATTTCCTGTGATACTATTTTCAGGGTTTAATTCTGACAAAAAGAATTTTGCTTCCTGATTTGCATAGATACCAGCTGTACTATCAGTTGAGTACTCTGTATCATCTTTTAAAAGCTTAAAGAAATCATCCGTAACAGTTATAGATTTTTTACCATTATTTTTTACCGTCACATTCAGAATTAAATAAATACCATTTGCGTTTTTGCCAAATTCTCCTCCAACATTTTGAGACAGAGATTTTGAATTCACGATATATTCAACATCTCCAACTTTAACAACTTCTCCGATTTTATTCTCTGCCTTAGCTTTTGTCTCCTCTTCCTTATTTTTATTTTTTTCTGTTGCCTTTGTTTGAGCAGTTTCTTCTGATGCTGCTGTTTGCGTACTTGAACTAGATGCAACTTCCTGCTTAGTGGAGTTACTTCCACTTCCACCTTTAACTACACCAAATACAACAATAATAACAATCAATATGAACCACCATTTTTTATAAAAAGGTGTTTTTTCACATATACATTCCCATTTTCATCTTTGATTTTCTTAGCCATAAGAAATCTCCTTTAATCTTTTTCAACTATTATATTATATTTCCTAAAAAAAAAAGCATTTTTGAGGGTAATTTTAATTTTTTTAAATAAATGCGATTTAAAAAGTTTCAATCACTGAGCCTAGCTAAACAATTTCAACTAACAAAATTATCTCAAAAGAACTTTGCCATTTCAATTTTT
This sequence comes from Streptococcus sp. 1343, assembly GCF_013277355.1. Taxonomy (NCBI): domain Bacteria; kingdom Bacillati; phylum Bacillota; class Bacilli; order Lactobacillales; family Streptococcaceae; genus Streptococcus; species Streptococcus sp. 1343. Next base: position 69,808 of record NZ_VMMT01000022.1, on the reverse strand, counting down.
CTAAAATATAGCACTCTAAGACAAATGAGGTGATTCTTGTTCATACTCAATTGTCTGAGCGTCTGCCTTCTTGGGATGTTCAGGTCGAGGAGTGACCGTTCGCCAACCATGGCATTTCAGGAGATAATAGCAACCATCACGTGTAGAAGTGCGACTAATCTCTTTTTGATAGGATGCAAATAACTGATTGACAGTTACAAATTCCCCAGCTTGAGCAGTTTCTATATGACGTTTTAGAAATGCTTGTTCTTCTTCGTAAGTCCTATATTCTCTATGACGTCCACCACGAGTCTCTTGAAGAAGAGCATACAAACTCCTTATATTTTTCAAATTCCTCCAAACAGTTGTTTTATTGCAATCTAGCAGATCCATGATTTCCTTATAACTCTTTTGAATAAAATATAATCTATAGACGTTTGTGGTATTCGGCGTACGATGAATCTCTTAGGAGTTTTTCAATTTTTTGTGTTTCTTCGTTTGTGAGTTTCATAACTACTATTATAAGATGTTTTTTGACTTTAGTATAATATGAGAGAGTAGATTACTTTATGGTATAATATTCTACGGCACTGCTACACCGCCTGCGAAAGGAGGTGAGATAGCCCATGATGGAACTAATCCTTAAAACTATCATCGGACCGATTGTGGTCGGTGTCATCCTTCGCTTAGTCGATAAATGGCTAAACAAAGATAGATAGTGTCAAAAAAGACCCCAAGCTTAATGTGGAAGTTAGCTTGGGGTCTTTTCTAGTCCATGATATAGAACTAATCCTTAATTCCTCTCCATTATCTCACAGTTCACAAAATTTGTCAAAACTTTACATCCTCAGCTTCTCAAGCTTTAACCACTTTACAACAAGACTTTCAAGTTTAAGAGAAAATTAGGGATTCTATCAATTTCATAGAAATTTTGATTTAGTAAACGAAGAGACAATCTTATATGTCACTCCTCATTTAATACGCCACTACTGGACAAGCAAAATCATTATTACAGTAGTTCTAGTCCTTCAATTAACAGTCACTTACATTCAAAGTGAGGTTGAAGTAGCTGAAGGTACAACAGACCTATTTCTTAATCATATTCGCTAAAAAAGCCCCCGCCAATTCCCCGACCAAAATCCGAAAAATATCGAAAAATGATTTTTAGAATAGTCCCCAAAAGCCTGAAATAGAGCCAAAAAACTCCACCTGATCGGGTGGAGTTAAGGGAGATTATTATGAAAAAGAAAAGTTTAGGATTTTATTAAATAAAGTTAGGAGGTCTTTATTTAATAACTATATGATACAAGACGAAGCTTAAAACTAGCTTAACTTTTCTCAGATTCTACCATTTTGCAGAAAATCACTATCACTATCACCTCACAAAAAGCCACCTGATTAGGTGACTTCATTAGGAGATTATGATGAAAAAAAGTTTTAGGATTTCATTAAATAAAGTTAGGAGGTCTTTATTTAATGACTATATAATACTAGACCATCCTTAAACTTTGCTTAAGAAAAAACAAGTTTTGTTATTTTTCTCGATTCGCCCAAGTCATCCCTATACAATTATAGGTGGATAAGATTTCAAAGCCCATAGAACGATAAAATCCCACGTTTTTTTCTGTCTCTTCTGTCACCAGCTGGACTTGATAAGCATCTTTGTAATCTTTTAAGGCCTCTTTCATTAGGGCACTACCAATCCCTTGACGCTGATAGATTGGTAAAACAATCAAATCCTGTACAAAAACTGATGAGAATCCATCTCCAACCAAACGAATCAAGCCCACCACAGCATCACCATCAAGTGCCAGATAAATTACTAATGAATGCGATAAGGCCTGCTCCAGCATCTCTGGTTGATGGGTATAATTTGTCCAACCGACAGCCTGATAGAGATGCAAAACATCCTCTAGCTTGACAATTTCTTGCTTTTTAATAGTAATCATCTCAACACCTCTTAAAGTTCTCTCAAGCTCTTGTACTGCTGTCCATTTTTATCAAAATTTTCAGGACGCAGCCATGTTTCCAAACGATCTTTGACTTGAGGCCAGTCCTTATCAATCATAGACAACCAATCCGTATCCCTCGTCCGTCCCTTATAAACCACCGCCTGGCGGAAGGTTCCTTCATAGACAAATCCCAAACGCTCCGCAACTCGTCTGGATGGCAGGTTAAGAGCATCGCATTTCCACTCATAGCGACGATAGTTTAGCTCCTCAAAAATATAGCGAGCTAGGAGATACTGAGCCTCAGTTCCTATCCGTGTACCCCTTAGCTCTGGAGAAAAAGTGACTGCTCCGACTTCTATTACTCGGTTATTCTGGTCAATGCGCATGAGAGAAAAAGTTCCCAAAGCCTTACCAGTCGCCTTGTCTATGATTGCATAGTAAAAACGGTCCTTACGAGCCAACATCTGATTTAAAAGGCTAACCAGCTCCCCCATATCTGCTACTGGCTCCTGAAAAAGATAGGTCCACATCTCCCGAGGAGTATCCGGGCCATAAACAGCTAGCAAATCCTCCGCATGTTTTTCTACCGAGAGAGCCTCTATCCTAGCATAACGCCCTTCTAAGAAATCAATAGAAGGCAGTGCACCGGGTGTATAACCTTCCATTGACTCACCAATCATCTGACCATATTCATTTACTGGCATAGCTTTCTCCTTGTTTCACTTTTCAAACTTTTTACTCAACTCTATTTGAATTGTCCTATCTGCTAATTTCAAGTTTTTTATCAATTTCATTTAACAATTTTTCTGCATCTTCTTTATTTAAAACATTTTCTCGTGCTACATAGTTTCTACAAATATTCAGGGCCGCAATTTGGTCTGCTTTATCCAAAGATTCAAACATAATTCTCACTGAGTTACTAGCAATAACTCCTCGTTTATCATCCGAATTTTGAAGAAAGTTAAGTAGAACACTTAAATTGTTCTGACGACACGATTCGTACAAATCAATATATTCACCGTATTTTTTCGATTCAGAATCAGTAAGTTTATCTACAACTTTTACCTGCGAATAAAAATAGATTATTTCCCTATTTTGAATAATATAATTTATTTTTCTGATATATTTTAATCCCTCTATTAAGAGCCAAATAAAATAGATTATCAGAATACCAAACAGTGGTAGCCACATGATACCAACACTGGATTGAATACGAGGATAAGTTTCATTAAAAGAAACTATTAAATTTTTGGCTCCAAAATAATGAATAATGGATAACAAATTTGTCACTATTAATAGAGTTGCAAAAGATTTTGTAAATAAAAATTGATACACTTCAGACTGTGTCCTTATAATTTCATTTGGAGATATTCCAAAAATATTGCTTGATTTATCATTTGAAAAACTAAAGAAAGTAATAAAAACTGCAAAGAGAGTGTCTAAAGTGAGTGTCAAATTTAAACTTTCCTTGTCCCAAAGACAATTTTTAAAATAATATGCACCCACTATTGACATTACTAATACTATAACTGACACTACAATAATAGAAATCTTAAATAATAAAATTTCACACTTCCTGCTATCGTTCACTAATCTATTCATTCTGACCTATTCTAAAGTTCATACTCTAGAGTTACTTCTTTTTATTTCACAACAATGTTAACCAATTTATTCGGTACCGCAATTACTTTCACGATTTCCTTACCGTCAATTTCTGCTTTGACTTTTTCATCCGCTAGAGCAATTTCTTGCAATTCTTCGCGTGATAGGTCTTTAGCGACCATGAGTTTGGCACGGACTTTTCCTTTGATTTGGACGACGATTTCGATTTCGTCTTCAACCAATTTGCTTTCGTCCCATGTTGGCCAAGCCACGTAAGAGATTGACTCACCTGTTGCTGCAACAGTTTGCCAGAGTTCTTCTGCCAAGTGAGGAGCAAACGGTGCAATCAATTGGATAAAGCCTTTGGCGTAGTCTACATAAAGTTTTTCTTCCTTGTTAGCCGCGTTGACAAAGACCATAAGTTGGGCAATGGCTGTGTTGAATTTGAGGGACTCAATTTGTTCTGTGACAGCTTTAACGGTTTCGTTATAAACCTTGTCAAGAGCACCATTGTTTTCCGCAATAATTTCCTTACTTGTAATCAAACGGTAAACACGGTCAAGGAATTTACGACTTCCTTCCAGACCTTCTTCTGACCAAGCGATTGAAGCATCAAGTGGGCCCATGAACATTTCATAAACACGAAGGGTATCGGCACCGTATTGTTCCACCACATCGTCTGGGTTGACAACGTTCTTAAGAGATTTAGACATCTTGGCTGGTGCTTGCTCCAACTCTTCTCCTGTTTCCACATGGAAGAAAGAACCGTCACGTTTTTCAACCTTATCGGTTGCCACAAGAGCCCCACGGTGGTCACGGTAGCTTGTTCCCAAAATCATTCCTTGGTTAAAGAGTTTTTGGAATGGCTCTTTTGTTGGAACCACACCGAGGTCATAGAGGAATTTGTGCCAGAAACGAGCATAAAGCAAGTGAAGTACAGCATGCTCTGCACCACCCACGTAGATATCTACTGGCAACCATTGTTTGAGAAGGCCCTCATCAGCCAATTTCTCAGTGTTGTGTGGATCGATATAGCGGAGGTAGTACCAGCTTGAACCTGCCCATTGTGGCATGGTGTTGGTTTCACGACGACCTTTAACACCATCTTCACGAGTCACTTCAAGCCAGTCTGTCAAGTTAGCTAGTGGACTTTCACCAGTACCTGAAGGACGGATATCCTTGGTTACAGGCAAGACAAGTGGCAATTCACTTTCAGGAACAGCTGTTGAAGTTCCATCTTCCCAATGAATGATTGGAATTGGTTCACCCCAGTAACGTTGACGGCTAAAGAGCCAGTCACGGAGACGGTAGGTAACCTTCTCTTGTCCACAGCCTTTTTCTTCCAACCAAGCCACAATCTTGGCAATTGCGTCTTCTTTGTTCAATCCATCTAGGAAGTCTGAATTAACATGAAGGCCATCTTCTGTGTAGGCAGCTTCTTCAACGTTTCCACCTTCAAGTACTTCGACGATTGGAAGGTCAAATTGTTTGGCAAATTCCCAGTCACGTTGGTCGTGGGCAGGCACAGCCATAACCGCACCTGTTCCATAACTAGCAAGAACATAGTCCGCAATCCAGATTGGAATTTCCTTGCCATTGACAGGGTTGATGGCATAAGCACCTGTCCAGACCCCAGTTTTTTCCTTGGCAAGGTCTGTACGAGCCAAGTCAGATTTGAGGCTAGCTTGGTGTTTGTAGTCTGCAACTGCTTCTGCTTGCTCTGAACTTACGATAGCGTCTACTAATTCATGCTCAGGAGCCAAAACAGTGAAAGTCGCACCGAAAAGAGTATCAGGACGAGTGGTAAAGACTGTGAATTCCTTATCAGTTCCCTTAACCTTGAAGGTTACATTAGCACCAGTTGATTTCCCGATCCAGTTGCGTTGCATGTCCTTGATAGACTCTGGCCAATCTAGTTCATCTAAGTCATTGAGCAAGCGCTCTGCGTAAGCCGTGATTTTGAGCATCCATTGGCGCATTGGCTTGCGGACAACTGGATAGCCTCCACGCTCAGACGTTCCATCAGGAAGGACCTCTTCGTTGGCGATGGCTGTTCCCAATTCCTCAACCCAGTTTACTGGCACTTCCGCTTCATAGGCCAAGCCTTTTTCGTAAAGCTTGGTGAAAATCCATTGCGTCCACTTGTAGTAGTTTGGATCTGTTGTGTTGACTTCACGATCCCAGTCATAAGAAAATCCAAGCGCATTGATTTGGCGTTTGAAGTTGGCAATGTTCTCCGCCGTAAATTCTGCTGGGTCATTACCAGTATCCATAGCGTATTGCTCTGCAGGCAAACCAAAAGCATCCCAACCCATTGGGTGAAGAACATTGTAGCCTTGCGCACGTTTGTAACGACTGAGGATATCGGTTGCAGTATAACCTTCTGGGTGTCCTACGTGCAGACCAGCTCCAGACGGATAAGGGAACATATCAAGAGCATAAAACTTAGGTTTTGATGCATCTGTTCCTGTCTTAAATGTATGATGTTCTGCCCAGTAGCCCTGCCACTTAGGCTCAATTTCTTTATGATTGTAAAAACTCATGGTCTCTCTCCAATTTTGTGATGTTACTATTATACCATTTTTGAGGGAATTTGGTCTCGTTCTATTCTATACTTTTCTATTTTACCTTGCTCTAAAATTTTTAAACTGCTATACTTATAACAGAAAACCCTTCCAAGGAGGTAGCAGATGTCTCATTCCTTTAAAAAATCGCTCCAAAAAGAAATTCTCCATAGAAGCTCTATCGCAGCCTTTGTGACCTCTCTTTTACTACTCATTTTACTTTTTGGTTTTTCCTATTTTTTACAAAAGCAGCAACTCTCCAAAGATACGAGACAGATTGTCAAACAGGTTCAAGAAATGAAAGAAGCAAATAATGAGCTCCTGACTACTATGAACCATAAAATGATTCCTGAATTTTTGGACGGCAAACACACAGAGAGAGAAGTCTTTAGCTTATTTTACGAGACAAAAGCTAGATTGAAGCTTAGTTCTGACCTCATTATTCTAAACGATACAGGTGAATTACTATTTAGTACCAATCGAAATCATCAAGAAAGTATTTTATCACCCTACTATCTAAAACTGCTCATTCAAAATCCTTCTCAAGAAAAAGTGACAGAAAAAATTGCACTCTCTTCAGATAAGCAACATTACACACTCTTTATCAAACCACTACTTCAAAACCAACGAGTTAAGGCCTATACTATTGCTTTCGTAAATGAGAATGATTTCATCTCAAGCTTCCCAATGATCAATTCCAAATACATCATTACCGATAGCTTTGGAAATATGTTTTCCAACAATACAAATCAGTTTACTCGCTCCACTCTTGAAAAATTGGATGAAAAACTCCTACACTCTCGCACCCACTGGTATGCGAATGAACCGCTTATTGTTCAAAAAGAAAAAGTCGGTGCTATTTTTTCAATCTATACTTTTCAATCCTTCTTTCCCATTCCTAGCTTACTTGGTCTAGCCTCCATTCTCACCTTGTGTATATTCTTCCTCTACTTCTGGCAAGCAAGACGAATTGCTCATAAGATTGCCACACACAATGCTGTTCCTATTGAAAGTTTGGTTTACCAACTTCAAGAAATTCCTAAACAAGCAGAAAAAAGGCTTTCTCTACAAACAGGTGATGAGTTTGAGTTTATGGCAGAAAAAATCAACAATATGTTGTACGAATTAGATCAACTTCATCAAAAAATGTTGACCATAGAAAAAGAAAAATGGATTTTTGAAAGAAAAATGCTGGAAGCTCAGTTCAATCCTCATTTTCTCTACAATACACTTGAGACGATTAAAATCACTTCTTTAATGGATGCCGCCCTCACACAAGACCTAATTCAAAATCTCACGCGCATTCTTCGCTACAGTATCACGGATTTAGAAAAAGAAACAACCATTTGTCAGGATTTAAAGATTATAGAGGATTACCTTATGATTCATAAGATTCGTTTTGAGCACTTTTCTTATGATATTGTCTGTCCAGAAACTGTCGATAATCAGCCTATCCCTAAACTTTTCTTACTTCCTCTAGTAGAAAATGCTATAAAATATGGGATGCAATACCGTATTGATCTTCATATTGATATCCAAATTACCTTGGAAGCAGATTCTCTGACTTTTTTAATCAAGGATAATGCCGGAGGGCTCACAAAACAAGAGCGACTCGCTATTTTAGACTCTTTAGAAAGCCCTCATACCCAGCATGGCATCGTGAACAGCTACAAACGATTGAGCAATTTCTTTTCTGATGTCCAGCTAGATTTAGGAGTCAATCGCCAAGGAGAAACTTGGGTCAAATTTATAACGAAAGGACTAACTCATGTTTAAGCTCATTATCGTAGAAGACGAACACCTCATCCGAAAATGGCTAGAGATTGCCGTAGACTACTCTGCCGTAGGTATCCAAGTCGTAGGAACTGCCAGTCACGGTCAAGAGGGAATGAAACTCATCCAAGAAAAAGAACCTCATATTGTCTTAACAGACATCACCATGCCAATTATGGATGCTTTTATGATGTTCGAAGCCACTCGTACCCTTTCCTATGAAAAAGTTATCTTATCAGGTTATAACGATTTTCAAAATGCCAAAAAAGCCATGCAATACGGAGCAGTTGATTTCTTATCCAAGCCAATTGATACCAAGGAATTGACAGAATGTCTTCAAAACATTGTTTTGCGATTACAAGGTAGTACCTATCAAGAAACTCCTTTTTTAGAAGAATATCAAACTTTACTCACCTCTATCCAACAGGTTGATACACAAAACCAAATCATTCAACAAATTATTTCCTTTGTCCACAAGCATTATGCAGAGCATTTTACGATTGCGACTATTGCTGAAGCTTTAAACTATAGCGAAAGCTATCTATATAAAGTTATCAAAGAAGACTTCCCCATGACTCTAAATGAATATATCTTACAATATCGTCTGAAACAAGCTATAGATAAGATGGCTGAATCTCCCAACTCCCCTCTAAGCGACATCTCTGATCAAGTTGGATTTTCAGACTATAAATATTTTGCCAAAGTATTTAAAAAGTATCTCCATATTTCCCCAAAGGAATTGAAATCACTCGGAAGAATAGTAAAATAAGCTATTCTTCTTTTTGTAGAGAATTTTACTCTAATAGAATAGAATTGTCGGTTTTAAAAACGCTTATATTGTTTTAAAATAAACTTAAATAACACAACGGAGGTATCCATCATGAAAAAGAAATGGATGTATTATGCTGCTTGCGGACTAGCCCTTTTTGGTCTTGCTGCTTGTTCTTCTAATGAATCTGCCGATGGCGGTTCATCTGATAAAGGAGACGGCGGTTCGCTAGTCGTTTATTCACCAAACTCAGAGGGCTTAATCGGAGCAACTATTCCTGCCTTTGAAGAAAAATATGGTATCAAAGTAGAACTGATTCAAGCTGGTACTGGAGAACTTTTCAAAAAACTGGAGTCAGAAAAAGAAGCTCCTGTAGCTGATGTCATCTTTGGTGGTTCTTATACACAATATGCTACCCACGGAGAACTCTTTGAAAACTATACTTCAAAAGAAAATGATAATGTTATCAAAGAATATCAAAACACAACTGGCTACTCTACTCCTTATACACTAGATGGTAGTGTTTTAATCGTCAATCCTGATTTAACGAAAGGCATGAACATCGAAGGATATAGCGACCTTCTCAAACCTGAACTAAAAGGAAAAATTGCAACTGCTGACCCAGCAAACTCTTCTAGCGCCTTTGCTCAATTAACAAATATGCTACAAGCTCAAGGTGGTTACAAAGACGATAAGGCTTGGTCTTATGTAAAAGATCTCTTCACACTTATTGATGGGAAAATCGGTTCAAGCTCATCTGGTGTCTATAAAGCAGTCGCTGACGGAGAAATGGCTGTTGGTCTCTCTTATGAAGATCCAGCAGTTAAACTCTTAAATGACGGAGCTAATATCAAGGTAGTCTATCCAAAAGAAGGAACCGTCTTCCTACCTGCTAGTGCTGCTATCGTTAAAAAAGCGAAAAATATGGAAAATGCCAAGAAATTTATCGATTTTATTATCTCTCAAGAAGTACAAGATACACTTGGTACAACCACTACTAACCGTCCTGTTCGTAAAAATGCCAAAACAAGCGAAAACATGAAACCAATTGACAAAATCAAAACACTCACTGAAGATTATGATTATGTCATCAAAAATAAATCAGATATCGTTAAGAAATACAACGAAGTCTTTACAGATATCCAATCTAAACAGTAAAAGAGGTTCACTATGAGTGAGATCAGAATTATTAACGCCAAAAAAATCTACCACGATGTCCCTGTTATTGAGAATTTGAACATTACAATTCCAAAAGGAAGTCTCTTTACCCTTCTTGGGCCTTCAGGGTGTGGGAAAACGACCCTTCTTCGTATGATTGCAGGTTTCAACAGTATCGAAGGTGGAGAATTTTACTTCGATGATACAAAAATCAATAATATGGAACCCAGCAAACGCAATATCGGGATGGTTTTCCAAAACTACGCTATTTTCCCACATTTGACTGTCCGAGATAATGTCGCTTTTGGTCTCAAGCAAAAGAAGGTTCCAAAAGAAGAATTGATTCAACAGACCAACAAGTATCTTGAACTCATGCAAATTGCTCAATATGCGGATCGGAAGCCCGATAAACTCAGTGGTGGACAACAACAACGTGTCGCCTTGGCACGCGCCTTAGCTGTTAATCCAAGTGTTCTCCTCATGGACGAGCCACTTAGTAACCTAGATGCCAAACTTCGCTTGGATATGCGTCAAGCCATTCGAGAAATCCAACACGAAGTGGGAATTACAACCGTCTATGTAACCCACGACCAAGAAGAAGCCATGGCTATTTCAGATCAAATTGCTGTTATGAAAGACGGAGTCATCCAACAAATCGGTCGGCCAAAAGAACTCTATCATAAACCAGCTAATGAGTTTGTAGCAACCTTTATCGGACGCACAAATATCATCCCTGCCAATCTTGAAAAACGGAGCGACGGCGCTTATATCGTCTTTTCAGATGGCTATGCTCTTCGAATGCCAGCCCTTGATCAGGCTGAAGCACAAGCTATTCATGTAAGTATTCGTCCTGAAGAGTTTATCAAAGATGAATCTGGAGATATTGAAGGCACTATTAGCGATAGCGTCTATCTTGGACTGAATACTGAATACTTCATCGAAACAGGATTTGCCTCAAAAATTCAAGTTAGCGAAGAATCAACTTTTGAAGAAGATCTACAAAAAGGCGATCGTATTCGTCTACGAATCAATACTCAAAAATTAAACGTCTTTTCTGCAGATGGTTCACAAAACCTGATAAAAGGAGTCAACCATGGAACGTAAAAAACTAAATATTTGGACAGCCTCCTCTTTCTTCATCTTTCTTACTTATCTTGTCTTTCTCGTTTATCCTATCGTTACCGTGCTCAAGCAAGCACTCATACATGAAGGACAATTCTCACTAGCTAATTTTGTCACTTTCTTTAGTAAAGCCTACTACTCTGAGACACTCGTCAACAGTTTCAAGGTTTCCATTACCGCTACTGTCACTTCCTTAGTTGTAGGAACCCTATTAGCTTATCTCTTTTCCATGTATGATTTCAAGGGAAAGAAATTTCTACAAATATTGATTATCATTGCTTCTATGTCAGCTCCGTTCGTGGGAGCCTACTCCTGGATTCTCTTGCTGGGACGAAATGGGGTCATCACTAAATTCCTGACAAATGCCCTTCATCTTCCAGCTATTGATATTTATGGATTCAAAGGAATTGTACTTGTCTTTACACTGCAACTATTCCCACTGGTATTTCTATACGTTGCTGGGACAATGAAAAGTATTGACAATTCTCTACTTGAAGCTGCTGAAAGCATGGGGTCTTTCGGATTTAAGCGTATCGTAACGGTTGTTTTACCTCTCCTAGTTCCAACCTTACTAGCTGCTGCCCTGCTTGTATTTATGAGAGCATTCTCAGACTTTGGAACGCCTATGTTAATTGGTGAAGGATATCGAACTTTCCCTGTCCTGATTTATACACAATTTATTAGCGAGGTTGGAGGAAATTCTGCTTTTGCATCTGCTCTAGCAATTATGGCGATTATCATTGCCTTGACAATTTTCCTTATCCAAAAACACATTGCAAACCGCTACAGTTTCAGCATGAATTCGCTCCATCCAATTGAGCCTAAAAAAACTACAAAAGGAAAAATGGCTGCCATTTATACAACAGTCTACGGAATTATCTTTATCTCTGTTTTACCTCAAATCTACTTGATTTATACCTCTTTCCTAAAAACATCAGGTATGGTATTTGTTAAAGGCTATTCTCTAAACAGTTACAAGGTGGCTTTCAATCGTATGGGCTCTGCTATTTTCAATACCATTCGTATCCCTTTGATTGCCTTAGTTCTAGTTGTCCTATTCGCAACATTTATCTCCTACCTAGCCGTTAGAAAACGGAATTTGTTTACAAACTTAATTGACAGCCTCAGTATGGTTCCTTATATTGTACCAGGAACCGTTCTAGGGATTGCCTTCATTTCTTCCTTCAATACTGGCCTATTTGGAAGTGGATTTCTTATGATTACAGGAACTGCTTTCATCTTGATTATGTCCCTATCTGTCAGAAGATTGCCTTATACTATTCGCTCATCTGTTGCTAGTTTGCAACAAATAGCCCCAAGTATTGAAGAAGCCGCGGAAAGCTTAGGAAGTAGTCGTCTCAATACCTTTGCCAAGATTACAACTCCAATGATGCTATCTGGTATTATTTCTGGAGCCATCTTATCTTGGGTCACAATGATTTCAGAACTCTCTACTTCTATCCTCCTCTACAATGTCAAAACAAGAACAATGACTGTAGCCATTTATACAGAAGTTCTCAGAGGAAATTACGGTGTAGCCGCAGCCTTGTCAACTATCTTGACTATTCTAACAGTAGCTTCCTTGCTCTTGTTTATGAAAATCTCTAAAAGCAGTAGCATTACACTTTAGTTTTCCCTATCAAAAACAGCCGAAAGGACTAACCTCGGCTGTTTTTTCTTATCTTGATATTCCTATCAAATCCCTAGTTCATAGCAAGCAAGTCTAGACTGATTAAATAGAGGATTCCTCCATCTTCTCACGTCCTAGTTCCCGGTAACTACGGTCGCCGACAACTTCTACGCTAAACTGGCCGTCCTCATATTCAAGGATCGTTACGCTACCATTATCTAGCCCATGAGGATGCATGCCATTGATCAGATAAACAATGGTTCCAATGGTCATTCCGTGGCTGACAACGAGGGCATTGCCCCCACCTTGTTCTTCCATTTCTTTGGCAATCGCTTCAAAGCCTTCCTTAATTCGGCCACTGAGTTTTTCCCATCCTTCAGCCCAACCAGCTGTGTCAACCTCTACCAAGCCCTCAGCCAGTTCAGCATAAGACAATTGGTGAACATGGTCCACATTAAAGATACGAGGAATAATACCCATAAAAAGATCGCCATCGTAAGCTCCATCAAAGCTTCCAAAACACCATTCTCTGATACGCTTGTCCATGCGATAAGGGATTTTCCCCTGCAAGCCAAGTTTTTCAAGAATGATTCCCATGGTCTGAATGGTGCGCCCAGAATCACTGGAATAAGCGCGCTCAAACTGTAGACCAGATTCTCGCAAGCCAATCCCTAATTCTTGAATTCCTCGCTCACCTTCAGCCGTTAAGGGAGTATCGCTCCAGCCTTGCGCGCGACCAATCGTGTTAAACATGGTCTTGCCATGACGTACCAAATACAATCGTACTTTTACCATTTTTCGTCCTCCGTTTGCTTCTATTATATCATGGATGATAAAACAAAAGCCACCCATACAGGCGACTTTTGCAGGAGATTATTATGAAAAAGTTTAGGAGTTCTATTAAATAAAGATATTAGATGAAAATCAAATTCAAACTAAATCAGTGTTATCTGTTTCAAATAATATTAGGAGGTCTTTATTTAATGATTATAGTATACACAGCTAATCTTAAATAGAACTTAAAATTTCTCCTATTTTCTTAATTTTTAAAACTATGAATTGGTGCTGGGATTTGTCCTCCACGAGAGATGAAATCGACAGACGAAGCCACATTGACCTTCATAACAGGCGCAGTTCCTAATAAGCCACCAAACTCAATCATATCGCCTTCTTTTCCTTTTGGAATGATACGAACAGCAGTTGTCTTCATGTTAATAACACCAATTGCAGCTTCATCTGCAATCATAGCCGCAATGGTTTCAGCAGGTGTATCCTCTGGAATGGCAATCATATCCAAACCAACAGAACAGATAGCCGTCATGGCTTCTAGTTTTTCCAAATTAAGAGAGCCATTTTGCACTGCAGCAATCATCCCCTCATCCTCAGAGACGGGGATAAAGGCACCAGACAAACCACCGACTTGGTTGCAGGCCATCACTCCGCCCTTCTTAACTTGGTCGTTCAAGAGAGCCAAGGCAGCCGTCGTTCCATGCGTGCCAACTGTTTCTAGACCCATTTCCTCAAGGACACGTGCCACAGAATCTCCAACCGCAGGAGTTGGTGCCAAACTCAAGTCCACAATACCAAACTCCACACCCAGTCTCTCGCTGGCCATTTGACCAACCAATTGACCGATACGAGTGATCTTGAAGGCAGTCTTCTTAACGGTTTCGGCTACTACATCAAAGCTCTGTCCACGAACTTTTTCCAAAGCACGTTTTACCACACCAGGACCAGAAACTCCGACATTGATGATAACATCTGCCTCCCCAACACCATGGAAGGCACCCGCCATAAATGGATTATCCTCAACAGCATTAGCGAATACAACCAACTTGGCTGCCCCCATATCTGATAGATTAGCCGTTTCCTTGATAATACGTCCCATATCTGCAACAGCCGTCATATTGATACCAGACTTGGTTGAGCCGATATTGACTGACGAGCAGACCTTGTCCGTTTCAGCCAAAGCACGAGGAATAGAATTGATAAGAATCTCATCTCCCTTTTGATAACCTTTTTGTACTAATGCAGAGAAACCACCTATAAAATCTACACCTATTTCTTTCGCAGCCTTATCAAGCGCTTTTGCTAAAACTACATAGTCCGTCGCATTTGTCGCTGCTCCAATCAGAGAAATAGGAGTCACCGATACACGCTTATTAACGATAGGAATTCCCAACTCAGCTGCAATTTCATCCCCAATAGCCACTAAATTGGCTGCCTTGCTCGTAATCTTTTGATAAATTTTCTCCGCAGCACGATTGATATCTGGATCGATACAGTCCAAAAGGGAAATCCCCATGGTAATGGTTCTGATATCGAAGTTTTGCTCCTCAATCATGGCGATGGTTTCAGTAACTTGTCTAATATCCATGTGCACCTCCTAGATATTATACATAGCTTCGAAAATCGCTGCACTCTGAATATTGATTTTCACATTCAAAATTTGCCCAAAAGCTTCAAATTCATTACGAAGATAAGTAAAATCTTGCTTTTCATCGCTAGAGACGACAGCCATCATCGTGAAATATTCATCCAAGACAGTTTGAGAGATATCATCAATATTCAAACCCAATTCTGCAATTTTACCAGAAACACCTGCAACAATTCCAGATTTATCTTTACCAACAACAGTTATAATCGCTTTCATAAGCAAACTCCAATTCTTCTTTTAATAGGAAACCTGAACATTAAACAGGATTCTTTTCAAATAGTATAGCATAATTCTAACTAAAATACTCAAAAACGCCTGCTTACGAAGTTGTTCTTAAGCAAAAAACAATTTCGTAAACAAGCGTCTACTATCCCAACTTATGATGAGTGTTCCCGCTAGGACCGAAATCCTAGCGGTAGACCAGAGCTAGACTAAGAGCACAAGACTCCATCATCATAACACTCAACAAAATTGATGATTTTATACTAATTCGATGATCGCCATTGGTGCTGCATCACCACGACGTGGTTCAGTTTTAAGGATACGAGTGTATCCACCGTTACGTTCAGCATAACGAGGTGCGATTTCTGAGAACAATTTTTGAAGTGCTGTAGTAGAAGTGTACTTATCAGTTGCTTCATCATAGTTTTCAGATGCGATTTCATTACGTACGAAAGCAGCCGCTTGACGACGTGCATGCAAATCACCACGTTTACCTAGAGTAATCATTTTTTCAACAGTTTTACGGATTTCTTTAGCACGAGCTTCAGTTGTCACGATTGATTCGTTGATCAAAAGGTCAGTTGTCAAATCGCGAAGCATTGCTTTACGTTGTGAGCTAGTGCGTCCTAGTTTACGGTAAGCCATGTATTCCTCCTTTATTTATCTTTTAATCCAAGACCCAAATCAATGAGTTTGAGTTTCACTTCTTCCAAACTCTTGCGTCCAAGATTTCGTACTTTCATCATCTCTGCTTCAGATTTTTCTGTCAAATCATGCACAGTATTGATACCGGCACGTTTCAAACAGTTGTATGAACGCACAGACAAGTCCAGTTCCTCAATCGTACGATCCAAAATACGATCGTCAGATTCAGTATCAGCTTCTTTCATCACTTCAGTTGACTTAGCAATCTCAGTAAGATTTGTAAACAAATCAAGATGTTCTGTCAAAATACGTGCTGAAAGCCCTAAAGCATCTTCTGGAATAATTGTTCCATTTGTCAAGATTTCAAGGGTTAATTTGTCAAATCCATCATTGCTACCTACACGAGCAGGTTCCACTTGATAGTTGACTTTTGTAACTGGTGTATAAATAGAATCTACAGCAAGTGTTCCAACTGGTGCATTATCCTTTTTATTTTCATCAGCAGGTACATATCCACGACCACTGTTAACAGTCATAGTCGCTTTTAGAGAAGAACCTTCACCGATTGTAAAAAGATAATGATCTGGATTTACAATTTCAATATCGCTATCTGTCAAAATGTCACCAGCTGTTACTTCAGCAGGACCTTCAACATCCAGTTCGATGATTTTTTCGTCTTCAACGTACGATTTCACTGCAATTCCTTTAATGTTCAGAATGATTTGCATCACGTCTTCACGAACACCTGGAACTGTGTCAAATTCATGTAACACACCATCAATATTGATAGATGTCACAGCTGCTCCTGGTAGAGAAGCTAGAAGTACACGACGAAGAGAGTTACCAAGAGTTGTACCGTAGCCACGTTCAAGTGGTTCGATTACAAACTTGCCATAATCTTTATTTTCATCAATTTTTGTTATATTTGGTTTTTCAAACTCGATCATTTAGTTACTCCCTCTTAAACGAAAAGCAGTGTAATGCGATGATTATACACGGCGACGTTTTGGAGGACGAGCACCATTGTGTGGCACTGGAGTCACATCACGAATTGCTGTTACTTCAAGACCAGCGGCAGCAAGCGCACGAATAGCTGACTCACGACCAGAACCTGGACCTTTTACAGTAACTTCAACTGATTTAAGACCGTGTTCTTGTGCAGATTTAGCAGCAGCTTCAGAAGCCATTTGAGCAGCGAATGGTGTAGATTTACGAGAACCTTTGAAACCAAGAGCACCAGCTGATGACCAAGCAATTGCATTACCATGCACATCAGTAATCATAACAATAGTGTTATTAAATGTAGCGTGAATATGAGCAATACCAGATTCGATATTCTTTTTCACACGACGTTTACGTGTTGGTTTAGCCAAGACTTTTACCTCCTATATTATTTTTTCTTACCAGCAATCGCAACAGCTTTACCTTTACGAGTGCGAGCGTTGTTTTTAGTGTTTTGTCCACGGACAGGAAGTCCACGACGGTGACGGATACCACGGTATGAACCGATTTCCATCAAACGTTTGATGTTCAAGTTTACTTCACGACGAAGGTCACCTTCAACTTTGATTGCATCCACTTCACGACGGATAGCATCTTCTTGATCTGATGTAAGATCACGTACACGAACATCTTCTGAGATTCCAGCAGCAGCCAAAATTTTCTTAGATGTTGCAAGTCCGATACCATAAACATAAGTCAATGAGATTACTACGCGTTTGTCATTTGGAATGTCAACTCCAGCAATACGAGCCATGTTTTCTCCTTTCTATCTTATCCTTGACGTTGTTTGTGTTTTGGATTTGCTGGGCAAATTACCATAACACGACCATTACGACGAATGACTTTACAGTATTCGCAAATTGGTTTGACCGATGGTCTTACTTTCATTTCTTATCCCTCCAAGTTTTTCGATTATTTAAAGCGGTAAGTGATACGTCCACGTGTCAAGTCATATGGACTCATTTCGACAGTAACACGATCTCCCGCTAAAATACGAATATAGTTTTTACGAATTTTACCAGAAACTGTTGCTAAAATCTGATGTCCATTTTCAAGTTCAACCGTAAACATTGCATTCGGCATTGTATCAACTACTTTGCCTTCAACTTCAATCACATCGTCTTTTGCCACGCAAAAGCACCTCCATAAATTTCGATTCGATGCCTCTAGACACAGAGACAACAATTATAAGTCAGACTATCTCAGTATAACATTTGTAGCGGATTTTTGCAAGTGTGAAAAGCGCTTTATTTCAAATTTGTCAATACTTTTTCGATATCTGAGAAGACATCATTGATATCTTGATTACCTTCGATGTCATGAACCAAACCTTTGGCACGGTAGTGAGCAATGATTGGTTCTCCTTGAGCAATATTAACGTCCAATCGACGTTTTACTGTCTCAGGTTTATCATCTTCACGTTGGTAGTAATCTTCTTCTTTATAGTCAACTGGTGGGTTAAAGACCTTGTGGAAAGTTTCTCCAGTTACGCGGTGGATGATACGGCCACTCAAACGTTCCAAGAGGCTATCTGGATTCACTTCTATGTTGATGACGCCTTCTAGTTCAATGCCAAGTTCAGCCAATGTTTTGTCCAAGGCATGAGCTTGTTCGATTGTACGTGGGTAACCATCCAACAAGAATCCTGTTTCTTTAATATCATCTTGTGAAAGACGTTCTTTTACGATTCCATTTGTAACTTCATCAGGAACTAATTCACCCTTGTCAATATATGACTTAGCAAGAACACCCATTTCAGTTTGATTTGCCATTGCAGCGCGGAACATATCACCTGTTGAGATATGTGCAACATGGAATTGTTCTACGATTTTTGCTGCTTGAGTTCCCTTACCTGCACCAGGTAAGCCCATAATCAAAAGATTCATGATTTGATCTCCTTATTTTATTTTTAAATAGAAGCAAACAGTCTTTTCACCCCTATTTAAAAACAAAATAGAAGAGGGGAGATCCAACTCTTACAAATGTCAGAGTTTAAACCTCCACTCCCTCAGCATTTACTGATTCAGTAAATACTTTTATTCTGTTCTGTCCATGAAACCAACATACTTACGTTTCAATAGGTAACCTTCCAATTGCTTGATTCCTTCGATACCTGTAGAGATAATGATCAAGAGACTTGTTCCACCAAAGGCAACAACATCAGAAAGACCAAATACATCTTTAGCTGCAATCGGCAAAATGGAAATCACACCAAGGAAGAGGGAACCAACCGTTGCAAGACGACGAAGAAGTTTAGACATATATTCTTCTGTACCTTTACCAGGACGAACTCCATGGATATAGGCACCGCTCTTTTGTAGGTTCTCTGCCGCTTTTTCAGGATTAATCTGTACAAACGTATAGAAGAATGTAAAGAGAATAATCAATAAAGCATACATAGCAATACCAGTTGGAGAAGTGGTTGCCAACATCTCTTGTGCTACCCTTACCCAAGCCCAATCATGACCTGTGGCGCTCAAAAACTGAAGAATAGCCGCAGGCGCTGCAGTAATGGAACTGGCAAAGATAACAGGGATAACTCCAGCAGGGTTTACCTTCAATGGAAGGTAAGAGCTAGATGGAGCACCTTGTGCAACCTTAGTATATTGGATTGGAATTTTGTATTCTGCTTGTTGAACATAAGTTGTAAAGTAAATGATCAACAATACAGTAATAATCAAAATGATTACGAAAATGATAGATGAAGTGATACGGCTACTTGGGACGTTCACAAAGTAGTCCACATAGATGCCCTGAATCATCTCTGGAATTGAGGCAACAATCCCGGCAAAGATAATCATAGAAACACCATTTCCGTATCCCTTATCTGTAATTTGCTCTCCCAACCAAGTGACAATCATACTACCAGCTGTTAAGATGATACCAATCGTCAGAAAAACTTGGGGAGTTAAAGCAGTTTTAATCAATTGAGCTCCAGCCAAGGTATTAAAACCAGCTGTAATCCCGATAGATTGCACAAAGGCTAGACCAAGGGCAATATAACGAGTAGCTTGGTTCAATTTTCTTCGACCTACTTCCCCTTGTTTTCCCCACTCTACAAATTTCGGTAAAATATCCATTTGTAAGAGTTGGACAACGATAGAAGCAGTAATATAGGGACTAACTCCTAGGGCAAAAATCGAAAAGTTTTTTAGGGCATTCCCCGACACCAAGCTCAACATGTTTAAGAAGGATAATCCACTTAAAGCATTCAAGCTATTGGCATTCACACCAGGAACTGTAATGCTAGTTCCGATACGAAAGACCAAAACGATAAAAATTGTAAATAAAATTTTTGATCGAACCTGCTTGACTTTAAGAGCTTCTCTTAATAATTTAAAAAACATAGGTCACCTCTCTTAGATGACTTCTACTGAACCACCTTTAGCAGTGATAGCTTCTTCAGCTGATTTAGAGAATTTAGCTGCTTTCACAGTCAATTTCTTAATCAACTCACCGTTACCAAGAATTTTAATACCTGACTTTTCAGCTTTAACAATTCCTGCTTCGATAAGAACAACTGGAGTTACTTCAGCACCATCTTCAAAGACGTTCAATTGGTCAAGGTTCACAATTGCGTATTCTTTAGCGTTGATGTTAGTGAATCCACGTTTTGGAAGACGACGGAACAATGGAGTTTGTCCACCTTCAAAACCAAGGCGAACTCCGCCACCGCTACGAGCTTTTTGACCTTTTTGACCACGACCAGATGTTTTACCGTTACCTGATGAAGTACCACGACCAACGCGGTTACGTACTTTACGAGAACCTTCTGCAGGTTTCAATTCATGAAGTTTCATTTTTATTTTCTCCTCTTTTGTAAAATGCTAGCGCCGATAAGGGAGAAAAGGTTGTCTCCCCCATCAACTCGCCTATACGACGTCATCATAGATGACTATATCTAGTTTTAGGGGATGGTATAGTGCACATCCCCTAAAAATTCATTAGTTTACTTCTTCAACTGTTACCAAGTGAGATACTGCAGTGATCATACCACGGATAGCAGCGTTATCTTCTTTAATAACAGAGCTGTTCAATTTGCCAAGTCCAAGTGCTACAACAGTTTTACGTTGTGATGGAATGCGTCCGATTGGAGACTTAGTCAAAGTAATTTTAATTTGAGCCATTTTATCCCCTTTCTTATGCCAAATCAGAAACTGAAATACCACGAAGGGCAGCAACTTCTTCAGCGCGTTTCAATTGTTTCAAACCTTCAACAGTTGCACGAACAATGTTGATTGGAGTGTTAGAACCAAGTGATTTAGATGTAATATCTGCCACACCTGCCAATTCCACAACGGCACGAACTGCACCACCAGCGGCAACTCCAGAACCTTCTACAGCAGGTTTCAACAATACTTTAGCTCCACCGAATTCTGAAAGAACTTCGTGTGGGATTGTTGTTCCAACCATAGGAACTTCGATCAAGTTTTTCTTAGCATCATCTACTGCTTTACGGATTGCTTCTGGAACTTCTTGAGCTTTACCAGTACCAAATCCTACGCGACCGTTGTGGTCACCAACAACAACAAGAGCTGCGAAACGAAGACGACGTCCACCTTTAACAACTTTTGTAACACGATTGACAGCAACTACGCGTTCTTCTAATTCAACTGCATTGTCTTTAAATGCCATTTTCTAGTGTCCTCCTATTAGAATTTCAATCCGTTTTCACGAGCTGCATCAGCCAAAGCTTTCACACGTCCGTGATATAGATATCCACCGCGGTCGAACACCACTTCTGAAATACCTTTAGCGTTTGCACGTTCTGCAACGAGTTTACCGACAGCAACAGCTTGTTCAGTTTTAGTTCCTTTTGAAACTTCTTTATCAAGAGTTGAAGCACTTGCGAGCGTTACACCCGCTACGTCATCAATCACTTGAGCGTAGATGCCTGTATTAGAACGGAATACGTTCAAACGTGGGCGATCAGCAGTTCCAGAGAGTTTTCCGCGAACGCGACGGTGGCGTTTTTGGCGGAGTTTGTTTTTATCTGGTTTTGAAATCACAGTTTTCACCTCTTTAGTTTTAAATCGTGTGCTATGCACAAAGTTGGAAAATAGGTTGGTGGTTGAAAATCAACCACTCAACATTATTTACCTGTTTTACCTTCTTTACGGCGAACGAATTCACCAACGTAACGGATACCTTTACCTTTATATGGTTCTGGTGAACGAAGGCTACGTACGTAAGCAGCTGTTTGTCCAACTACTTCTTTTGAAATTCCGCTAACAACGATTGTTGTTGGGTTTGGAAGTTCAAAAGTAATTCCTTCTGGAGCTTCAACTTCGTCTGGGTGAGATTTACCAACAGCCAAAACAAGTTTAGATCCTTGAAGTTGTGCACGGTAACCAACCCCACGCATTTCAAGTTCTTTCTTGAATCCTTCTGATACACCAACAACCATGTTGTTCAAAAGGGCACGAGTAGTTCCGTGGATAGTTTTCATTTCTTTTGAATCGTTTGGACGGTGAAGGGTTACTTCAGTACCTTCCACACGGATTTCAATATCTTTTGAGAACTCACGAGTAAGTTCTCCTTTAGGTCCTTTTACAGTTACAAGGTTGTCATTGTTAGTGAGTTCAACACCAGCAGGCAACACGATAACTTTATTACCAATACGTGACATGTTTATTTTCTCCTGTTAAATTGTCAGGCCAGAACGGCCAGTTTTCACGGGGCTAAATCGATTTCTCGATTTAAAGGAACATTTAGGTTTCAATTTCAAAGTGAATCTAGGCATCGTCTCGCAGGCATAACTTTGGGTTAGGCAAGAGACGATAACGAAGAGTCACAAAGAAATTGGGAGCTAAATATTACCAAACGTAAGCGATAACTTCTCCACCAACATTCTTTTGGCGTGCTTCTTTATCAGTAAGCAAACCTTCAGAAGTTGAAAGGATAGCAATTCCAAGTCCGTTAAGAACTTTTGGAAGGTCTTCACGTTTTTTGTAGACACGAAGTCCTGGTTTAGAAATACGTTTCAAGTTAGTGATAACTTTTTCACCGTTTGGTCCGTATTTAAGAAATACACGGATGATGCCTTGTTTGTCATCTTCGATGATTTCAACGTTTTTTACAAAACCTTCGCGTTTAAGGATTTCAGCAATCCCTTTTTTGATGTTTGATGCAGGTACTTCAAGTACTTCGTGTTTAGCTTGGTTAGCGTTACGAATACGAGTTAGGAAGTCTGCGATTGGGTCAGTCATAACCATTTTGTTTTTCTCCTCTTACTAGTAGTTTGCAAGTTGCACTTGCTAGTTAATACATGATACAAAGAGCGTAACAGCAAGAGCAAAAATAGGCAATTTGATGCAGGAGCGATGCTCCAAAGAAAATTGGTCTTTTTTTGCCAAAGCTGTAGCTCGTGTTCAAATTGGCTAGCCCAACTGAACCCGGGCTAAACTCTGTGTGAAAAAGATAAACTTTCCTAGAAACCTCAGTTTCTTCGTCAAGTTTCCTATTTTCACTTAGAGTTTTGACGCCCTTGATATCTTAAATTACCAAGATGCTTTTGTTACACCAGGAATTTGACCTTTATGCGCAAGTTCGCGAAAAGCGATACGACTCAGACCAAATTTGCGGTAAACTGAATGTGGGCGCCCCGTAACTCTACAACGATTATGTAAACGAGTCGGTGAGGCGTTGCGAGGTAATTTAGATAAACCTTCATAGTCCCCTGCTGCCTTTAATGCAGCACGTTTTTCAGCATAACGGTCAACAATTTTTTGGCGTTTAGCCTCTCTAGCTACCATTGATTTTTTAGCCATTAGATTTACCTCCTATATTATTTTGCAAAAGGCATTCCAAGGCCTGTAAGCAATGCACGTGACTCTTCGTCAGTGTTAGCAGTTGTCACGATAACGATGTCAAGACCACGAGTTTTGTCAACGTCATCAAAGTTGATTTCTGGGAAAATCAATTGTTCTTTCACACCAAGTGTGTAGTTTCCGCGTCCGTCAAATGATTTTGTTGGAACACCGTGGAAGTCACGTACACGTGGAAGTGAAACTGAAACCAATTTATCCAAGAATTCGTACATACGTTCACCACGAAGGGTAACTTTTGCACCGATCGCAACACCTTCACGAAGACGGAAGCCGGCGATTGATTTTTTAGCTTTAGTGATAAGTGGTTTTTGACCTGAGATAAGTGCCAATTCTTCAGCAGCTTTTTCAAGGCTTTTAGCGTTTGATACAGCTTCACCAACACCCATGTTCAAAACGATCTTATCTACTTTAGGCACAGCCATCACTGATGAGTAGTTAAATTGTTCTGTCAAAGCAGGAACTACTTCATTAAGATATTTTTCTTTTAAACGATTTGCCATTATACTTCTCCTTTCCTTCGTGATTAATCAAGCACTTCGCCTGATTTTTTGTTGTAGCGAACTTTTTTACCGTCTACAAATTTGTAACCAACACGACCAGCTACACCATTTTTGTCCAAAACTTGAACGTTTGATACGTGGATAGCTGCTTCTTTCTCGATGATACCACCTTGAGGAAGCTCGTTAGTTGGACGTTGGTGTTTCTTAACGATGTTAACACCTTCAACGATAACTTTGTTTACTTTTGGAAGGGCAGTAAGGACAACAGCTTCTGTTCCCTTATCTTTACCAGCGATTACGCGAACTTTGTCGCCTTTTTTTACAAACATTAGGTTTCTCCTTGATTTTTCTTACGCCCATAAGGGCACCCTAGCTTGAAGCTAGGGGACTAGTTTGTTTGTTTTTGCTCTTCGAAAATCAAAGCAATCCTTCGTCAGTTTCAACTCACCTAACTTAAGTTATGCTTTCGTTTTACTTCCTAGACTTGTTTTAATTTTCTTTGAGCAACCAATTAAAGTACTTCTGGAGCAAGTGACACGATCTTCATGAAGCCACCTTCACGCAATTCACGTGCGACTGGGCCAAAGATACGTGTTCCGCGAGGAGTTTTGTCTTCACGGATGATAACTGCTGCGTTTTCGTCAAATTTGATGTATGAACCATCAGCACGACGAGCACCTGATTTAGTACGAACGATAACTGCTTTAACAACGTCACCTTTTTTAACCGCACCACCAGGAGTAGCTTGTTTTACAGATGCCACGATAACATCACCGATGTTTGCAAATTTACGTCCTGAACCACCAAGAACTTTGATAGTCAAGATTTCGCGAGCACCGCTGTTGTCTGCGACTTTCAAACGAGTTTCTGTTTGAATCATTTCAGTTTTCTCCTTTCAGGTTTGATTAGATGATGACCGCTTCTTCAACAACTTCTACAAGACGGAAACGTTTTGTAGCTGAAAGCGGGCGAGTTTCCATGATACGTACGATATCGCCTTCTTTGGCAACATTGTTTTCATCATGAGCTTTATATTTTTTAGAGTAGTTAATACGTTTACCATAGACTGGGTGGTTACGTTTTGTTTCAACTACAACTGTGATTGTCTTGTCCATTTTGTCAGATACAACACGTCCAACAAGAACTTTACGATTATTGCGTTCCATTGAAATTTCTCCTTCCCTAGTCTATTATTTCGCTTCAGATTGAACTGTTTTGATACGAGCGATTTGTTTTTTAACTTCTTTCAAGCGAGCTGTTTGTTCCAATTGACCAGTAGCAGCTTGGAAACGAAGTTCAAACAATTCTTTTTTCAATTCGTTTTCGCGCTTCGCGAGTTCTTCTTGAGAAAGACCACGAAGTTCTTTAACAAATTCTTTTACTTCATTAAGTTTCATGCCTTCTCCTTATTCTGCTTCACGTTTTACGAATTTACATTTAACTGGCAATTTGTGGCTAGCAAGACGAAGCGCTTCGCGTGCGATCTCTTCAGATACACCAGCAATTTCGAACATCACTTTACCACGTTTAACTGGTGCTACCCAACCTTCAGGTGCCCCTTTACCAGATCCCATACGCACACCGATAGCTTTAGCAGTGTATGATTTGTGTGGGAAGATTTTAATCCAAACTTTACCACCACGTTTCATGTAACGAGTCATGGCGATACGAGCAGCTTCGATTTGGCGGTTAGTGATCCAGTGGCTAGTTGTAGCTTGAAGACCGTATTCACCGAATGCTACTTCTTTTCCACCTTTTGCTTCACCGCGCATTTTTCCACGGAATTCACGACGGTGTTTAACACGTTTAGGTACTAACATTGGTTATTTACCTCCTTTAGTGTTTTTGCGAGCTGGAAGAACTTCACCACGGTAAATCCATACTTTAACACCAAGTTTACCGTATGTAGTATCTGCTTCTTCCCAAGCGTAATCGATATCTGCACGAAGTGTGTGAAGTGGAACAGTTCCTTCAGAGTATCCTTCAGCACGGGCGATATCTGCACCGTTCAAGCGACCTGATACTTGAGTTTTAATTCCTTTAGCTCCAGCACGCATTGCACGTTGGATTGCTTGTTTTTGTGCACGACGGAAAGCAACACGTTGCTCCAATTGACGAGCAATTCCTTCACCTACAAGGTGAGCATCCAAATCAGGTTGTTTGATTTCGATGATGTTGATGTGTACTTGTTTTCCAGTCAATTTGTTAAGTTTTGCACGGAGTGCATCAACGTTAGCACCACCTTTACCGATAACCATACCTGGTTTAGCAGTGTGAAGTGAAACGTTAACTTTGTTTACTGCGCGTTCGATTTCGATAGTTGAAACTGCTGCGTCAGCAAGTTCTTTTTGAACGAATTTACGGATTGCAAGATCTTCATGAAGGTAATCCGCGTATTCTTTTTCAGCATACCATTTGGCATCCCAATCACGGATGATGCCGACACGCATACCAATTGGATGTACTTTTTGACCCACGATTTTACCTCCTTATTTTTCTGCAACAGCTACAGTGATGTGAGCTGTACGTTTGTTGATTGGTGAAGCTGAACCTTTCGCACGTGGACGGAAACGTTTCATAGTTGGTCCTTCGTTTGCGAATGCTTCAGAGACTACCAAGTTAGCTTTATCCAAACCAAAGTTGTTTTCAGCGTTAGCTACAGCTGAGTTCAAAACTTTCAAGATGATTTCAGCAGCTTTGTTTGGAGTGAATGTCAAGATTGCGATTGCATCGGCTACGCTTTTACCACGGATGTTATCAAGAACAAGACGTGATTTACGAGGTGAAACACGTACTGTACGAGCCATTGCTTTAGCTGAAGTAATTTCTGCCATTTATGTTCTCCTTATTTTCTACGTGTTTTCTTGTCGTCTGCAGCGTGACCTTTGTAAGTACGAGTTGGTGCAAATTCACCAAGTTTGTGACCTACCATGTCTTCTTGGATGTAAACAGGTACGTGTTTACGTCCGTCATAAACTGCGATAGTGTAACCAATGAAACTTGGGAAGATCGTTGAACGACGTGACCAAGTTTTAATAACTTTTTTCTTTTCGTCGTTAGCTTGAGCTTCAACTTTTTTCATCAAATGCTCATCGACGAAAGGTCCTTTTTTAAGACTGCGTCCCATTTTTATATTTTCTCCTTTAAATGTTGTACCACAGCGGCTTGCGCTCACATGGAGCGCTACCGAGCTGGCGGATTTACTAGTTGCTTAAGCGACTAGTTTAATATTATTTCTCGTTGCGACGACGAACGATAAGTTTGTCAGATTTCGCTTTCTTGTTACGAGTTTTAAGACCAAGAGCAGGTTTGCCCCATGGAGTAGATGGTGCTTTACGACCAACTGGTGCTTTACCTTCACCACCACCGTGTGGGTGATCGTTAGGGTTCATTACAGAACCACGAACTGTTGGGCGGATACCTTTCCAACGGCTACGTCCTGCTTTACCAAGGTTTACAAGTCCATGTTGTTCGTTTCCGACAACACCAACTGTAGCACGGCAAGTTCCAAGAATCATACGAACTTCACCTGATTGAAGACGAACAAGAACGTATTTACCTTCTTGACCCAATACTTGAGCAGATGCTCCAGCAGCACGTACCAATTCACCACCACGACCTGGTTTCAATTCGATGTTGTGGATCAAAGTACCAACTGGGATGTTAGCAAGTGGAAGAGCGTTTCCGACTTTGATATCTGCTTCTGGACCTGAAACGATACGTTGACCAACTTCAAGACCTTTTGGAGCGATGATGTATGCTTTCACACCGTCAGTGTAGTGTACAAGAGCGATGTTTGCAGAACGGTTTGGATCGTACTCGATTGTTTTAACAACTGCTTCAACGTTGTCTTTGTTACGTTTGAAGTCAACCAAGCGGTAGAAACGTTTGTGTCCACCACCTTGGTGACGAACTGTGATACGACCGTTGTTGTTACGACCAGCCTTGCTCTTCAATGCAACAAGCAATGATTTTTCAGGAGTGCTTGTTGTGATTTCAGCGAAATCCAAAGAAGTCATATTACGGCGACCGTTTGTTGTTGGTTTATAAACACGAATTCCCACGATATTTCCTCCTTAGATTATTCAGCTTCAGCAGCAAACAACTCGATTGCTTTAGAATCAGCTGTAAGTGTGATGATAGCTTTTTTAGTTTTGTTAGTAAAACCAGTGTAACGTCCAACACGTTTAGCTTTTGGTTTTACGTTGATTGTGTTAACATTGGCAACTTTAACACCTTCGAAAGCAGCTTCAACAGCTTGCTTGATCAAAAGCTTGTGTGCACGAGTGTCAACTTCAAATACATATTTGCCTGCTTCAAGTTGAGCCATTGAGCTTTCAGTGATGACAGGTTTTTTGATAACATCATACAAATTCATTATGCAAGAACCTCCTCGATTTTAGAGATAGCTGCTTGAGTAACAAGAAGTTTGTCACTATTTGCGATGTCAAGAACACTTGCAGTTGTAGCAGTCGCAACTTTCACGTTTGGAAGGTTACGAGCTGAGAGAGCTGCGAATTCGTTTCCTTCTTCAAGAATAACAAGGACTTTAGAATCGATGCTCAAAGCTGCAAGAACTTTTGCAAATTCAGCAGTTTTTGGAGCTGTAAATTCAAGAGAATCAACGGCTACAAATTTATTTTCAGCAACTTTTTCTGAGTAAACAGATTTAAGCGCAAGGCGACGAACTTTTTGAGGAAGTTTGTACGCATAGCTACGTGGAGTTGGTCCGAAGACGATTCCACCACCACGCCATTGTGGAGAGCGGATAGAACCTTGACGAGCACGTCCAGTTCCTTTTTGACGCCATGGTTTGCGTCCGCCACCTGAAACAGCTGAGCGGTTTTTAACTGCGTGAGTTCCTTGACGAAGGCTTGCGCGTTGGCTGATGATTACATCAAACACAACTGATTCATTTGGTTCGATACCAAAGATTGCATCGTTAAGAACAACTTCGCCCGCTTGTTTACCAGTTTGGTCGAATAATGTTACATTTGCCATTTTGACTGTATTCCCCTTTCCTTATTATTTACCAGCTTTAACTGCTGACTTGATAGTGATAAGAGATTTCTTAGCACCTGGTACGTTACCTTTGATAAGGATAACGTTCTTTTCTGGAACAACTTGTACAACTTCAAGGTTTTGAATTGTTACGCGGTCACCACCCATACGTCCTGCAAGGTTTTTACCTTTGAATACGCGGTTAGGTGCAACAGGCCCCATAGAACCTGGACGACGGTGGTAACGAGAACCGTGAGCCATTGGTCCACGTGATTGTCCGTGGCGTTTGATAACACCTTGGAAACCTTTACCTTTAGAAGTACCAGTTACATCAACAACATCTCCAGCTGCGAATGTTTCAACTGTAATTTCAGCACCAACTTCCAAGCCTTCAACGTTTTTGAATTCACGAATGAAGCGCTTAGGAGCCGTGTTAGCTTTCGCTACATGTCCTTTAGCAGGTTTGTTGCTCAATACTTCGCGTTTGTCACCAAAACCAACTTGGATAGCGTTGTATCCGTCTGTTTCAACAGTTTTAACTTGAAGAACAACGTTTGGAGTTGCTTCAATAACTGTTACAGGGATCAATTCGCCAGCTTCAGTGAAGATTTGAGTCATTCCCACTTTTTTCCCTAAGATTCCTTTTGTCATGAGAAAATAGTTCCTTTTCTATATTTTTTATTCAAAAAGTTTTTAACGAGCGTTTTTTATGCTCAAGTCTAAGATACAAAGGGCGTCAAACTCAAAGTGAAAATAGGAAACTGACACAGTGTCTAGCAGACACGAGGAAGTTTATCTTTTTCACACCGAATTTAGCCCGTGTTCAATTAGATTGAAACACCAGCCTCTGCTCTTTTATATTTTAGATTAAAGTTTGATTTCTACGTTTACACCACTTGGAAGATCCAATTTCATCAACGCATCAACTGTTTTTTGAGTTGGGTTAACGATATCGATCAAACGTTTGTGTGTACGCATTTCAAATTGTTCGCGAGAGTCTTTATATTTGTGAGTCGCACGAATGATTGTGTAGAGGCTACGTTCAGTTGGAAGTGGGATTGGCCCCGCAACTTGTGCACCTGTACGAGTAGCTGATTCTACGATTTTTGCAGCCGCTGTGTCAAGCGTACGGTGTTCGTAAGCTTTCAAACGGATACGAATTTTTTTGTTTGCCATCTTTTTCTCCTTTTCGTCTATTTAAGATAATAGGCTAGCTCCACAAGAAAACCGACGCGGTGTTGCGTGGCAATGCAACCGAGCGTGTCGCAACCTCTTGCATCAAAGCTAAAGCTGTAATTTACAGCACCATAATAGAATAACACAAAGCCCCTGCGATTGCAAGGGATTTGTTAGGTTTTTTCGTTTTTTTGGGATGAAATCGCTTTTGATGAAAAGTTTTACAAAAAATCAAGAAATAAAACAGCGAAAGCGTTGTCAAATTAAAAATAATAGAGTATAATAAGAGATGTAAATATAATTTAAAAAATAGGACAAATCAAAACAAAAACGGAAGGGGAGATGTTTTAAGAAAAAATTATTATACCTTCATTGAGAGGACTAATTTTAGTTCTCAAAAATATTGGTAGAATTTGTGGGAGTTTAGCAAGCTCTCGCCAATGAATGAAATTAGTTAAAATGTTGTAAATGGAACTATAAACTAGATTTTCTTCAATAAGATTGGAATGTGAGTAAGCTATGATTAGAAAAAAATTTTTATTAGCGATTATTGGGATTATTTTGCTATTTTTGGGGTATTGGGGCTGGAAAGTATATCAAGACAGTACAAGAGAAATTATTCCACTAGAGTCTTTACAAGTAACGGTAATAAAAACCGATAAAGATTATTCTATATCTGTTAAAGCAGATTTAGATAATTTTGAACAACTCTCAAATTATCAAGCAATACAAATAGGTAATGATGTCTATTTATATTTTATGAAAACGAAGTCAATTTTTAAAAAAAATACAGTAGATGCAGATTTATCAAATATCTTGGTTGGCGATATAAACCAAGCCATCAACAACATATATGTCGTTAGTGGCAATGATATTATCGTTAAATTTAATGATAGTAAGTATAATTACATCAATGTTTTGAAGTATACTGATAGAAAATTGTTGCTTCGTTTAAATTAAAAAGCGCATTACTTAATAAGAAAGGAAAAAATATGTTAAGAAAATTTAAATCATTAATATTTCTGTCTCTTGCTTCACTATCTCTTATTTCTGGGACTGCTGCATTCGCCGCACAAGGTTCATGGTTTTCTAATTTCCAATTTGACGTAAACGGTGTTTCAGGGGTAGGGACCTCTAATTCTTTTAATGAGGTAGGTCACTTTACTTTTAGAGTAATCCGAGCAGATGGTTCTTGGATTGGCTATAGTAATCACACAATAGGGCCTGATCAATCAGCTTCTAATAGTTACTGGGGGCAACCTGCTTTAGATAGACAGGGGCAAGTTATTATAAACAATAGATATTGGCATACGCCTTGGTTTAATTCATAAAAACTTTATGTGTCTGAATATTAGTACTTTTGGCTAATGTCTAACCCTTCAAAATAGCAAAAATCTATCAGTTGAGTTACATTAGTATTATTCTAAATAACTCAACTTTTATTTTTGGGAAAATATATTATATATCCATGGTGCTTAGTCAATTAAAAATAATAAAATCATACTGACATAAATTTGAACTATTTTAAAATTAACTAGTACCGTGATTCTACAGCAGGTTCTCATATTATTTTTAGATGTCATTGGAGAGTAAAAGGTATGTTGAAAATTTCAAATCTTGACAAAAAATATAAAGAAAAAATAGTTTTGAATTCAGTTACACTCAATATAGAAGACTCAAATAAAATTTATTCTTTAATAGGTGAAAGCGGAACAGGTAAATCAACATTGTTTAATATTTTATTTGGTTTAGATCAGGAGTATGAAGGAGAGTATACTTTATTCAAGCAAAACGCAAAAGAATATAGTTTGGATACATGGGCGCAGTTAAGAGAATCAAAGATAGGATTAGTTTTTCAAGATTATAAACTTTTGGAAGACTTTACTGTTTTTGAAAATTTAAAATTAGCAAGTAATGCACCGGATTCAGATATCGGAAGTATCATGAAAGAATTAGATATTTTTGATTTGAAATCTAAGTTTTGCTTTGAGTTAAGCGGAGGGCAAAAGCAGAGGGTAGCTCTTGCACGTGCAGCCATAAAAAAACCAAAGATTTTACTATTAGATGAACCTACAGGAAACTTAGATACTTCAACCAGCCAATTAGTTTTTAAATATCTACAAAAACTTAGAAATAGAGGGATTCTTATTTTCTATATCACTCATGATAGAGAGTTGGCTAATTTGGCAGATGTTGTATATGAGATAAAAGATAAAACAATTAAAGAAGTCAGGAGAACAGAGGAAAATATAAAGTTATCTGATAACTTCAACGAAAATACTCGAAAAATTCCCTTTAATTTTACTATAGATTATGTAAAATATAAGTCAATTCGAAATATGAAGAGGCAATTACTTCTAATAGTTCCTATGACTTTAATAATATCTATTTTTATACTAGGCTTTACTGCGTATCGTTCAGCTTCTTTACTTAGTTTTGAGAGTTTTTTTTCTGGAATAAGTGAAAGAGTCATAGTGGCATCTACTCAGCAACTCAATACAGATACAATAAAAGATTATAATGAAAATAATATACAAAGCCCTTATGATGGTAAGAGAATAGGTTTTTCGGATAAAGATAAACAACAAGTTGAATCTATTGATGGAATTGAGAAGGTAATTTTATTTAATCATGGTGTAAAATCTAATTATAACAATGCTTATAATAGTTTAAATTTAAATTTTTCTGAAAAAGATTTTTCTAGTAAAATAAGACAGTTTAACTATGGCCGGAATAAAATTTCTTCACTTTCATTCAATTTCCAAAAACTCGATGTTCCTAAATACTTTATTTCAGATTATAATTCTGAGAATATAATCCTGTTATCAGGTGACTATCCAAAGGATGACAGTAATGAAGTTTTAGTACCAGATACTTTTATTTTGCAACATTTAAATACTGAAGACTATCAAAAAGTTCTTAGAAAAGAAATTGATTTGGAAACAGCAAATATATACTCTAAGGAAAAAAAGAATGATAAAGTAATAATTAGCGGTGTTTATCAAACATATTATCAAAATAGTTTGAAATCAAATTATCCAATTTACTCATCTTATTTTGAAGAATCTAATCTTGAATATTTTTTAAGTCAAGAATCATATGAGCATCACAAACAAATATTATCGTTGACTCCTGAAACATCAAAGGCTAGTAAAGACATTGTAGATAGTTATGAAAATTATGTAAATGCTGTAGGGACGAGCAAAGATGGATTGTTAATAAAAATAACTGGTGATGTAGAGACTATTTCTAAAAATCTGCAAAAACTATTTCCTAAGTATCGATTAGCTTCCAGATATGATATGAGGTCAGGAACTTTTAGTGATATTTATGGTAGCTTAGTGAGAATATTGATAGTTGGTTCGACTGTAATTTCTCTGGTCATAGGATTAGTAGTTGCATTTTTAAATAAGGGATATATAATCAATAGATCAAAAGAGTTAGCTATTTTATATAGCTTAGGGTATAAGAAAAAGTATATTTTTTCAATAATATTTTTTGACAATATATTAATTTTTCTTTTATCTTTCTTTAGTGCAGTGCTAATAACTACAGGATTAAATTTAGTTTATCTCAGTAAGACTGTGTACTTCTCCTATTTTTCATCGTTATCATCATTATCAAATATGGGATATATTTTTGCACTTGTTATATTGATGATGTTAGTATCGGATATATGGGGGTTGAACACTGTTAAACAAAGGCAACTCCGGAAATTTTTGAATAATCAATTTTAACAATGTTAATCAAGAGTTTATTACATCAAATTTTGTGAACACTCTTTGATTTTAGCTAAAATATCTCATTGTCATGGATATTGGGAGGCTTTAAGATATTAAAAGAGAGGGAATTGAACTCAGTAATATCATTAATTTAATGAGCTAACTATTTGAATAGAAGATATGATTGAAATCATCAAAGCGATTCTCTATCCTATCTTCTATTTTTTTGCATAACAAACAGAGGGGGGCACCCCATTTTTTGAGATTTATGTTACTCTATAGATATAGTTAATTGAAACAAGAGCAGGACAGAAGAGACTCGTAAAAGGTATTGCAACTTGGTAATACCTTTTTGAGGTGCTTTTTGATATGAGCCCATGTTTTCTCAATAGGATTGTACTCAGATGAGTAGGGAGGAAGAGGTAAAAGTTCATGCGCCACCGGCAGACAAGCTGTCACCTTTTGATTTGGTGCGTCCTTTGGCACTACCAGATGGCGTTCTGAGGTGATATAAGGATCTGTTTCTAGCAAATTTACTGTAGTAGAATCTAAAGCTTGGTACAATTCTTGAGCAAAGGTTGATTTACCCGAAGCTCCATGACCGTATATTCCCAGTGTCCTGACTTTCCCCGTCTCGATCTCTGAGACTAGTTGGTCTACTAAGTCTTTTTCTTCATTCTCTCTTCACCTGTTCATAGCTTTCTTTTCCGTAATTGAGCTTGTCCCAAATCACTACTTGCCCACTTTTGAGCGATTTTTGCACATCGATAACTCGTTGGTTAGACGAACCTCGAAACTGGAGCATATGATTTCTCTTAATTCGATCATATCGTCCATCGACAAGAATGTCAATCAGTGACAAGAGTTCCAGTTTATCTGGAGTTTCCAACATCATTTCTTCCCAAGTGTAGCCGGTCCAGGACCAGATGTCCTTGTCTGGCAATTCCTTCCGAATCCGCTTAGCAAGTGGCAAGAGAATCCCAGTATTAAGAAAAGGCTCCCCTCCCAGCAAGGTCAAGCCTTGAACATAAGGTTGAGCGAGATCTTCCATGATCTGTTCTTCTAATTCTGCTGTATAGGGAATTCCGGCATTGAAGGACCAGGTGGCAACATTATAACATCCCTCGCAATGAAACATGCAACCTGATACATAGAGAGAGTTACGCACGCCTTCGCCATCCACAAAGTTAAAGGCCTTGTAGTCAATGATACGCCCTTGACTGAGTTCCTCGCTTTTCCATTCTTGTGGTTTTGGATTATTCATTCGCTACCTCTATCCAATAACGCTCCACACCATTACGAACGTCCTCAAGGAGCCCACCATTTGCTAAAATGACTGCTCTACTAGCAGAATTATTCACACTACAGGTCACCAGAGCTTTCTTGATATTCTTTTCCTTAGCAACTTTCAAGCCCTGACGGAGAGTCTCTTTTGCATAACCTTTGCCTCTTTCTGATGGACGGATGGAGTAGCCAATGTGGCCAGCATAATTCAGTAACCCCTCATTCAGTCTCAATCGCAGATTCAAAAATCCTAGAGCACGACCTACATCATCAAATGATACAAATTGAATAGAAGGAACACGATTTTCAGGCAAGTTTATTCCCATTTCTTTTTGCATATTTGTTTCCAACCATTCTTCATACACAAAGTTCTCCGTATCCCAAAATCCTCCATCATGGGCTGATTGGCTCTTTTCAAACTCTGTCATCATCTCTAAAACTGTTTCTTTATCTGCTAATCTTGGTCTTCGTAGTTCCATCCTTACCTCCCACTAAGAGAAAAGCGAGAGCTGACTCTCACTTTTATTTCTTCTTATTCTTATTTAAAAATTGTTCTCTGAGGTTGAGCAAGCGTTCTTTTTTACCAGCTCCACCTTTAGAGTGTTTCTAGTGATAACGGGTCACTTGTGCGCGCCCCTTATCGTCTAATTGATATTTTCCCATTTCATTTCTTTCTAATTTGTTACTTGATGTCCAGCTATTTTAATCGTTGAGCCATTCATATGTTTGACACGCGCTGCGATTTCCTTGTGACGGCCATTGACCATCGGTCTCGCTTGAGGATTCCCTAGATAGCCACAAGTTCGTTTAACAACGTCTACTGTTTTAGGGTCGCTATTGCCACAGTTTGGACAAGCAAATCCTCTTTCAGTTGGTTCAAAATCCCCTTCAAAGTCACACTTGTAGCAACGGTCAATCGGAGTATTGGTGCCTAGATAGCCTACACGGTCATAAGCATAATCCCAGACAGCTTCCAAGGCTTTAGGATTTTGCTGGAGAACTGGATACTCACAATAATGGATGAAACCACCTGACGCACCTGCTTCTGGATAGACTTTCTCAAAGTCCAATTTTTCAAACGGTGTTGGATTTTTACGAACATCGTAGTGGAAAGAGTTGGTGTAGTATTCCTTATCTGTAATATCAGGAATAGAACCGAACTTGTCTGTATCTAGTCGACAGAAACGGTCTGTCAAACTTTCAGACGGTGTTGAGTAGATAGAGAAATGATAACCGTATTGGTCTGACCACTCTTCTACACGGCGTTTCATATCGCGAATGATGTCTAGCGTGAATTCCTTGGCTTCTGGATTGTGTTCCCAGCTATTTCCAAAGAAGACGGTAGCCACTTCGTACAAACCGATGTAACCCAGCGAAACGGTTGCCCGACAATTCTTAAAGAGCTGGTCAACACTTTCTTCTTTACCTAGACGATGGCCAAAAGCACCGTACTGATAGAGGATAGGAGCATTGGCTGGTGTCGCCTCTTTAGTGCGTTCGACACGATAAACCAGAGCATCTTCAGCGATATTCATCCGCTCGTTGAAGATTTCCCAGAACTTATTCATGTCGCCCTCAGACTCGAGGGCAATACGAGGAAGGTTGACCGTCACAACACCTAAATTCATCCGACCTAAATTAACTTCTATACCATTCTCATCCTTCCATCCTTGAAGGAAAGAACGGCAGCCCATAGGAACCTTGAAAGAACCAGTCAACTCGATAATCTTATCGTAAGACAAGACGTCTGGATACATCCGTTTAGTTGCACATTCTAGAGTCAACTGCTTGATGTCATAGTTGGGAGTTCCTTCCTCTAAGTTGAGACCTCGTTTCAGAGTAAAAATGAGTTTAGGAAAGATAGCCGTACGATGTTCCGAACCAAGCCCCTTGATGCGAATGTTTAAAATAGCTTTTTGAATTTCCCGTTCGAAACGGCTAGTTCCTAAACCAAAACCGAGCGAAGTAAAAGGTGTTTGTCCATTTGAAGTGAAGAGGGTGTTGATTTCATACTCAAGAGATTGCATGGCATCGTAGATGTCCTTTTGCGTTTTCTTCCAAGCGTAATCTTCCCGTTTTTCAGGCAAGACCCACTCTTCTGCATCTTTGAGATGTTTTTGATAGTTCTTCTCTGCATAAGGCGCCAGGATTTCATCGATACGGTCAGCTGAACAGCCACCGTACTGGCTAGAAGCAACGTTGGCGATGATTTGAGAAATCTGTGCTGTCGCAGTCTGGATAGACTTGGGACTTTCTACCTCTGCATTTCCAATCTTAAAACCATTTTCCAACATCCCCTTGAAATCAATCAAACAGCAGTTGGTCATAGGTGTATAGGGGCTGTAGTCCAAATCGTGATAGTGGATATCCCCCTTTTGGTGGGCATTGGCTACGTGCTTAGGAAGCATTTGCAGTCCGATTGATTTTCCAACGATGCCCGCTGTCAAATCACGCTGGGTATTAAAGACATCGCTGTCTTTATTGGCATTTTCATTGACAACTGCCTGGTCTTTGTTGAGAAGTTTATGGATACTAAAGTTAATATCTGTCGCTTTTGAGCGCTCAAAATCCCTTTGTGTCCGATAAGTAATATACTCCTCAGCCAGCGCATATTCTTTGGCTTCAAGCAGTTCATGTTCTACAATATTTTGAATTTCATAAATCTTAACCCCCTGTGGAAAGCGACTATGAATTTCTGTGACAATTCGCTCAGTCAGAGCATTGAGGCGTTTTTCGACCAAGGGTGTCACATCCATAACCTTGTCTGCAGCCTTGTGGAGAGCCTTGTCAATCTTGTCCACATCAAATACAACACGTCTCCCATCTCGTTTCTCGACGAAGAGAGTTGGCAAAATTGTAATTTTTTCTTCTAGTGCAATCATATGCATGCTCTTTTCTAAAATGTTCTTTCTAAAAAGTATTATACCACTCTAAAAAGAAAAATCAATATCTTGTGTTAAAAATCCTAAAATTTTTAAAAATACACAAGATATTGATTTGGTTATTTAATTTTATAGACTTTAAACTCTGAGTAATCCGTCTTTACTGGTTGGTAATTTTCTTTTAAGAGTGTTTCCACTTCAGACCAGACTGGCACCTTGTCATTCACCACAATCACCTTGGGTTGTTTTTCTTTCAAGTCATTAAGTAACTTATTCCGATTTTCCTCAGTTGCTGTATAGTGCACAGGAGACAAAATCGCCGATGGCGACAAGCGCTCACTCTTACGATAAAGAGTTGCAGTATCATCCCATGCATAGATAGCATCTTCCGTATTTGTCTCCTCTTTTACCAAATCAGCAAGACGATTACGTTCTTGATAAGGTACTGGATAAAGGACAAACCTCATCAAAAAGGGAACAGTCAAGAGATAGACAAGCCCTAAAACTGGCAGATATAGATTTCCTTTGAAGAAACGACTCCATAGGCTAACTGGCGTTTCTCTTCGTCTTCTTCTAACACTACGCCCCCTCTGTTGACCCTTAATATTGGTTACCAATAAAAGTAGGAAAACAGGGAAGACGACCATCAAATAAGAAGCGTGCAGAGGCTCTTGTGAAAAGAAAAGCAAAATCAAACCTAAAATTGTCACAAGACTTGCAGGAACCGAAATGACGTATAGTTTAGAGGGCTTGGATTGAAAGAGACCTAAAAAGATACAAACCACAAATCCCAAACCAAGGGACAACAAGCCATAAAAAGCCATATTCTCTAAAATTTTAGAAGTGAAATCAAAGCGAATACTGTCAATAGGATAACGAATACCACTAATGGCATCCCCAAAACTTCCTGTTGCAACACTATAGTAGGCAGTTGGATAAAAGACAAGTGAAAAACCTAAAGCCACTGCAAGAAACTGATAAAACCCATGCACAAAGCGTCTATGCCCAAGGTTAAAGACCAACAAGCCTAAACTCACTACAGCAATAAACAGGAGCGATGACAAGGGAGCAAAGAAAAATCCGCCTGCCAAAGCTAGCCCAATCCGTACAAATCCCTTATCATGACTTGGATTGCTTAGATAAGTCGCAACTAAACTAAAGGCTGCAAATAAGAAAGGAAGCGCTAAAAGAGTCGCATAACCTCCACCAAAAGCAAGACCTGTAACTAGCATGTAAAAAATAGTCACCAGTTGTCCAGCTTGGTCTCCTTGCTCTGTCAAGGTGTCTGCCGATCGAAAGAGGAAAAATCCTCCTGCTACCAAGGCTAACCACTCAAAGATGGCAAAGAAAAATCCGCCCTGACTCACGTAAGTCAGCAAATAATAAAGCAAACCTTGACTTCCATAATAGTCGCTGTAAATCTTCCCTGTCTGATGAAGCGCCCAACCTGCATAAAAATCCTGCACTTCCTGTGCACTCATTAAGTCGAGTAATAGCGGTACTCCTAGAGTTATCCCCGTTACAAGCGTACTCCATAGTAAAATTTTCACCAAAGGAAGACGACTTGATTCACGATGATGCAATTCTTGTTTGATTTGGTATTCTAGAGGTTCACTATTCTCCTGATGAACTTCTTCTACTCTACCATACACACTCATATCGTTTCTCCTATTCAATTTATCTGTCTTAGTATATCAAAAAGTCCTAGGATTGTCAGCTTGCGATGGCTGTTTGAGTGATTTTTTGCATAGTTTCACAAAGGTTTCAATTTCCCGAAAGCGATGTAAATTCGTCTGTTTAAATGTTATGATATAATCCAATTCTTTCTGAGTCAGCATCGTCCCTCCCTATATCTTTCTATTCGTAAAAAGCAAGAAAAAGAGGACTCGGTCATTTCCTAAGTCCTAGATTTCTTATAAGATTGGGGCGAATAACTGGGCGATTTCTTTTACAAGTTTTTGATACCAGCTCGTTTTGATAGAATGAGGATAGACTTCCTGAGAATCTGCAAATATATTTTGAAAATCTCGGGCGATTTCCATTATAGAAGGAGTTTTATAGAGTAAGACTGCATTTTCATAATGGTGTACCAAGCTTCGGTAGTCGAGATTGATTGTCCCCACCACCGCAAAATCTTCGTCTACCAACATCTGCTTACTATGAATAAAACCTGGACTATACTCATAAATCCGAACACCAGCAGAAAGAAGGTCTGGATAAGCGCCTCTTGTGACTAACTGAATGAACTTCTTATCTGGTATGTAAGGGGTGATAATCCGAACATCGACTCCTCTCATAGCAGCATTTTTGATTGTCTCTGTTAAATCATAGTCCATAATCAAATAAGGTGTCGTAATATAGACCGATTCAGTTGCTTG
The DNA here is from genome assembly GCF_013277355.1 of Streptococcus sp. 1343. NCBI lineage: Bacteria > Bacillati > Bacillota > Bacilli > Lactobacillales > Streptococcaceae > Streptococcus > Streptococcus sp. 1343. Next base: position 29,180 of record NZ_VMMT01000022.1, on the reverse strand, counting down.
ATTGATCAAACTCTGATAAACCTTTTTCCCTACCTGCGTTCGAAAAATTGGCTTGGGCCCACTCCCGTATGGAATGGTTAAACCGTCACTTGGGATAGAATGATTTTCTAAATGATACTGATCAAAATCACTAATCTCTCCTCGATTAATGTACCAAGTGGTCAAAAATAAGCGTGTCAGAGCTTTTACTGCTAGTCCGTCCAAGCGAATTCCACTATCCTTCCAATAACCAAATCTCTCGACGTGGTTAATGTACTCATCTGCCAGATTGACCCCACCAGTATAGGCTATCTGACCATCAATAATCAATATTTTTCTATGATCTCTGTTATTATAGGCTACTGTCAAACGGGGAATAACTTTATTGAATTTATGGGCCTCGATGCCCAGCTGTCGAAGTCGATGAGCATAATCTCCTGTTAAAGTAGCCATACAGCCAATATCGTCATAGAGCAGTTTAACTTCAATGCCTTGAGCAACTTTTTCCTCCAAGATTTCTAGAATACTATTCCACATCAAACCTTCTTCTATAATGTAATATTCCAAGAAGATAAATTTCTCAGCCTTTTTGAGATCTTCTACCATCTTTTTCCACATCGCTTCTCCGATAGAAAAAAATGTAGAGTCAGTTTGATCATAGACATCGGCATTGGTATCCATACTCAACAAGGACTTGATGACGCCATAAGCTGCCTTGTCACTTTCTTTTAATTCCTCTTTTAGTAGCTGGCTATTTGCTTCTTGGAAATGCATGGAGCCTAGCTTCTTCAGTTGTTTGATTTCTTTTTTGGACAATCGCCTTTCCCCAAACATCAGATAGAGCAGGGGGCCAAATACTGGTACAAAGGCTACTAATAACCAGGTTACCTTATTCTCAGGAGTCGTATTACGGTTGACTATCGAAATGATTGTGATGATACTCAGTAGAATGAGGGCAGTAACCCATAAAATGGGAGCCATGCGCCCTAAATAAAGAAAGAGACCAAAAACCAGACAAAGTTCAAGTAGCATAATTGAAAGACTAAAGCCATACTTGGACATCAATAATTGAAATTTTCTATATTTCATATCCCCTCCTTGATATTTTGAATGCTAAAAACAAGTAATTGATACTAGTATAACTCAGCTATTCGACAGAAGGCAAGTATTTATGATTATTTTCTACTTGTATAGTCTTATTTAGTTAAAACGATTTGGTCCGATGGGTCTCTAGCCATATCGTCTACGACGATTTGATTACCGTTTACAGTGTAAATTTTGACATCATCACCAATAATCATGCGTTGATTTGCTGCATCAAATGTGACCTGTTTGACTTTCTGATCCCCGTCAGATTCGAGCTCAGTCCATGTACCAGTCGTTCCAGTTACCACTAAAGTGATACGGTCTCCGTCATCTTGGCCTGTATAAGTCCCATCAATATCAGTCGGTTGAGCCTCAGGTGCATTTTGTGAAGAACTTGTTGCTACCTGGTTTGTATTTTCTGTAGACGATGAAGCAGCAGGTTGTGATTGCTGAGTTTGTTATATTTGTGCTTGAGCTGCTGGTTGTTGAATCTGTTGAGCTCTTTGTGAACAAGCTACTACGAGACTAAGACTTGCTAGAGAAGCAAGAGAAAGTGTGAATCTTTTTAATTTCATGATGGATTTCCTTTCTACTACCAATTTAGAGAAATTTTCTCTAACCAGCAATTCCCCTAGTATAACAAGTTCAAAAAAGGTGGTCAATTTATCTGTTCATGCCCCAGCAGGTAGCCCCGTACTTCTGAGATAAAATAGAGAGACCCTGTAATGAATAACAAATCCTGAGCATCTGTTCTTTCTTCAAAATCGCTGATAAATTCTCGGTAAGAAGAAACTATATCGTAACCTGTCACATCCCTTTCGTCCAAAGCTCCCTGATAATCAAAGCCAGTTACCTTGAGTTCCACCTGAGGCAAATTCTCAGTCAGATAACCTAACATCCCTTGATAATCCTTCCGTTTCAAGGACCCAAAGAGGATTTGAGGACGATAGGCTTCCTGCTCTTTTTCTTTGATAAACTCAACCAAGCGAGTCAAGGCAGGGAGGTTATGAGCACCATCCAAGTAAATCTGTGGGCGAATACGCTCCAAGCGACCAGCCCAATGGGTCTGTTCCAAGGCCTTTCTTACAGCCTGTTCATCAATAGCTTCCTTTCTTTCTCCCATAAAAAGAAGAAAAGTTTGCAACGCCAAGGCCGCATTCTCCTGCTGATAGGCTCCTTCTAAGCCTATGTTCAGCTGTGAAAGATTTAGTAAAGAGCTTGAAAAATCACCATTCAGCACTGAAAAATCTTGACCTGCCTGATAAAGGTCAACAGCTAAAGATTCGGCTTTTTTCTGACAGACAAGTCTAGCTTCTGGAGGCAATTTCGCAATCACTGCCTTTTTACCAGCCTTGAAAATACCAGCTTTCTGCTCTGCAATTGCTTCTAGACTATCACCCAAGGTTTCTTGATGGTCAAGCCCAATGGAGCTGATGACAGCAATCTCTCCAGTTACCACATTGGTCGTGTCAAGTAAGCCGCCAATTCCCACTTCTAGTAAAACCAAATCCACTTCTTGCTCCCTAAAATAGAGAAAAGCAAGCAAGGTCAGCAACTCAAAAAAAGACAACTGGTCATGAGTTTGCAGAAGCGTTTTCTCCATCTCCTTGACCTGATTAGCCAAACGGATGAAGTCTGCATCAGCTATTGGTTGCCCGTTAATACAGATTCGATCATTGATGGATACGATATGAGGGGAGGTAAATGTTGCAACTTTTTTGCCATGCCCCATAAATAACTCCCTCATAAAAGCAATGGTAGAACCTTTCCCATTAGTCCCTGTTACGTGGATAATAGGGTAAGACTGCTCAGGATTTCCTAACAAATCCACCGCTTGTTGCATTCGGCTCAAGCCTGATCGAAAATTCAAACCAATCCGACTATAAAGCCATTCTCCTACTTCAAACATACACATCTCCTTGACAAAAGTCTAATCAATTATCTAGCAAAATTCCGTAGATAACAAAAAATGAGGTCAGGATTTTCGTCCCGACCTCTCACCTGGTTAGCTAATCACTAACAACTATGAATATTAACTTGGGCTAAAACATCCACTGGATGTTCCAACTCTTCTAATTTTCAGGAGTTGGGCTGATACAGTCTCCCAGACTGTATCACTCCTCCATAAAACTATTAAAGACTTCTTCAATCATGTTCCATTCGTCTTCTGAGTCTTCTGGGATTGGTTGCAATTCGCCTTCTGTTCCATCTTCGTTTTCGATGAATGAGTAAGCTTGGATTTCAACTTGTCCGTCTTCGTCTTCTTCTGCGTTAACTGGTACTAGAAGAACATAGTTTTTACCAAATTCTTCTTTTCCATCAATTGTCAAAAGGATTTCAAACAAGGTTTCATTTCCTTGCTCATCTACTAGTGTGATTAGTTCACGTTCTTCGTGGTCGTGGTTATGATCGTGTGACATATCCTCTCCTTTATATTAAAATTTTCTATCTAAATAATTTTGTAAAATCAGCTGAGCTGCTAACTTATCAATGACTTTCTTGCGCTTATTGCGACTGATATCTGCTTGTTCAATCAACATACGCTCAGCAGCCACTGTTGTCAAGCGTTCATCCTGATAGTCTACTGGTAAACCAAAAAACTCTTCTAGCTTTGCTCCGTAGGCTTGACTAGCTTCTACGCGCGGTCCGCTTGTATTGTTCATGTTTTTAGGCAGGCCCACTACAAATCGTTCCACCTTGTAAGTATCAACCAGCTCCTTAACGCGGTCAAAACCAAATTGGCCTTGCTCCTCATTGATTTGGATGATTTCAAGCCCTTGAGCTGTAAAACCGAGCGGATCGCTAATGGCCACCCCTACCGTTTTTGAACCGACGTCCAATCCCATAATTCTCATAGGTTATAGATCGACTCCTTGTCCTTTAAGGTAGTAGCGGACCAATTCCTCAACGATTTCATCACGCTCATACTTACGGATTTGATTTCGTGCATTATTATAACGAGGAACATAGGCAGGGTCTCCACTCAATACGTAACCTACGATTTGGTTGATTGGGTTGTAGCCCTTATCGTTCAACGAAGCATAGACATCAGTCAAAGTTTCGCTAATTTCTTTTTTATTGGAATCGTCCAATTTAAAACGTACTGTTTCTTCAGTAAATCCCATTCTAACACCCTCTTTCCTTAGAATAGTACCATTATAGCATAATTCCTTACCTTCTACAATTCAGGCAGTTTATTTATTTGGATTTTCTATTGTTCTGTCGCACCATTTGCCAATCTGTCTGAAATATATTTGCTTGGTTCATTCTTCAAAAGATTTTCTAAGCCAATATTCTTCAAATATTCTAACTGAGAAGCCTTCTTGACATCCAAAACTTGAAAATCAAAACCAGTCGTTGTTTGAAGTTCTGTTGCACTCAATAGTTTTGTTTCAAGCTTAAATCCTGCTAATTTACGAGCTTCTATGATGGAGTCGTCTTTCTCTTCCGCCTCGAGAAGAGCTTTTTGAGTTTCCTCCACTCCATGTTGGTCAATGTAGGTCTTCAGCTCATCTGAGACTGGACGCTTTTGTTGGATAGTTAGACTCAAAAAAATCTTGTCTTTGTAAGTAATGGTTTGGGTCTGCTGGCTACCATCATCTGACTTGGGCAAGACCAAAGTCTTGGTTACAACTGTATTCTTCTCAGCATTTTCAATAACTGGCAATGCCGACTGAAGCGTATCTTTTTCTGTTTTTGTAGCTGGTCCAGTTTCTTTTTTCTGTCCGCAACCAACCAGGACAAAAAGGAAAGCTAGACTAACAAGAACTATTTTTTTCATTTCTTTCTTCTTTCTTTTTGAAATTAAAATAGAATAAGACTGGGAATTGCTCCCAGCCTTGATGTTTATAGAGCTGCACGCAAACGTGCTTCTGCATTTTCTACATTACGGACAGAGCGTGGTAGGAAGGCACGAATATCGTCTTCCTTATAGCCAACTTGCAGACGTTTTTCATCTATAAGGATTGGGCTCTTTAAAATTCTAGGTGTTTCCATAATCAGATTGAGGACTTCGTTAACACTCAAATCTTCAATATCCACTCCAAGGGCTTTGGCATAGCGATTTTTAGATGAGACGATACTGGCTATTCCGTTATCTGTTTTGGTTAGAATATCCAGTAATTCTTCTCGCGTAATTCCTTCTTTACCAAGGTTTTGTTCTTTATAACTTAACTGGTGGGCATTAAGCCAGGTTTTTGCTTTTTTACAGCTAGTACAACTTGAGACTGTATAAATTTTAATCATGTACCTACCCCTTTCGCTACACGTTACTATCAGTTTAGTCTATTATACCATAAAAAACATCCGACTTGCGACCTATTTTTAATTTTTTTTGACTTTTTTCGTCATTTTCGTACTTTTTTCTTGACAAACAACTAAATGACTATCAACTCTTTTGGAGCTAGGGTCAATAATTCACAACCTGTCTCTGTAATCAGGATATCATCCTCGATACGAACGCCATATTTGCCTTCGATATAGATACCTGGTTCATCGGTCAAGGCCATACCTGACTTAATAGTTTCTGTAGAAGTTTGGCTAAAGTAAGGCTCTTCATGGATATCCAGTCCAATACCGTGTCCGATACCGTGGGTAAAGTAGTCACCATAGCCTGCCTCGATGATAATATCACGAGGAATTTTGTCAAAGTCACGGAAACCTAAGCCAGCCTTAGCCTGTTCAATCAAGGCTTGGTTAGCTTTTAGAACTGTATTGTAAATCTCTGCTTGCTCGTCGCTGACATGCCCCAGATAGATAGTCCGTGTCATATCACTGACATAGTGGTCGTAGAGGCAACCGAAGTCCATGGTAATAGCTTCTCCTAGCTCCACTGGTTTGTGCATAGGATGGGCATGGGGTTTGGAAGAGTTGATACCGCTAGCTAGGATAGTGTCAAAAGACAAGCCAGATGCTCCCAACTCACGCATACGGAAGTCAAGGAAGTTGGCTATTTCAATCTCTGTCTTTCCTGGTTTGATAAAGTCAAGCGCATCGCGGAAAGCTTGGTCTGAGATAGAACAAGCCTTACGAATAGCTGCAATCTCCGCTTCATCCTTAATCATTCGAAGACCTTCGACAAACTGAGTTTGTGGAAGCAAGTCAATTCCTTCAAAGGCGGCCTGCATACGGTGATAATAAGAGACTGAAATCTCATCTTCAAAACCGATTCGAGATAAGCCCATGTCCTTAACAATTCCTGTAATGACAGCCAATTCATCACGGTCAGCCACAATCTCAAAGCCACTGGTTTCTTGCTTAGCTGCAATGATATAGCGAGAGTCTGTCACCAAGACCTGACGGTCGCGGCTGATAAAGACTGTTCCGTTTGAGCCCCAAAAACCAGTCAAGTAGTAGACGTTTTTAAGATTATTGATGATGATACCATCTAGTTCTTTTTCTTGCATTTTAGCTAGAAATGCTTGTACGCGTTTATTCATGATGTAATTTTCCTTTCAAATAATGTCCTGTGTAGCTGGCTTCCTTGGCCGCTACTTCTTCTGGAGTTCCTGTTGCGATGATGGTTCCACCACCGACACCGCCCTCAGGTCCCAAGTCAATAATATGGTCTGCCGTCTTGATAACATCCAGATTGTGCTCAATGACAAGAACTGTATTGCCATCATCGACAAAGCGAGCTAAAACCTTGAGCAAGTGAGCGATATCCTCGGTATGGAGTCCTGTCGTCGGCTCATCCAGAATGTAGAAAGATTTTCCTGTCGATCGTTTGTGGAGTTCACTAGCCAGCTTCATACGCTGGGCTTCTCCCCCAGAAAGGGTGGTAGCTGGTTGCCCTAGCGTCACATAGCCCAGTCCCACATCCTTGATAGTCTGAAGTTTACGCTGAATTTTCGGAATGTGTTGGAAAAACTCCACCGCATCATTGACGGTCATATCCAAGACCTGCGAGATATTTTTTTCCTTGTAATGAACTTCTAGGGTTTCACTATTGTAGCGGGTTCCGTGGCATACTTCACAAGCCACATAAACATCTGGCAAGAAGTGCATCTCAATCTTGATGATCCCATCGCCTGAACAGGCTTCACAGCGACCACCCTTGACGTTGAAACTGAAACGGCCCTTCTTGTAGCCTCGAATCTTGGCTTCGTTTGTCTGGGCAAAAAGGTCACGTATATCGTCAAAAACTCCTGTATAGGTAGCAGGGTTAGACCTTGGCGTTCGTCCGATAGGGCTCTGGTCAATGTCAATCAATCGGTCTACATGCTCAATCCCTGTAATAGTCTTAAATTTACCAGGCTTGTCTGAATTACGGTTGAGCTTCTGGGCAATGGCTTTTTTGAGGATGCTGTTGATCAAGGTAGACTTGCCTGAGCCCGACACCCCTGTCACTGCGATGAATTTTCCTAGTGGGAAGCGAGCAGTAACATTTTGCAAGTTGTTCTCACGCGCTCCTGTCACCTCGATAAAACGACCATTTCCGACACGGCGCTCTTCTGGTACTGGAATGGCACGTTTACCTGACAAGTACTGGCCTGTGATAGACTTACTGTTACGAGCTACCTGCTTGGGCGTACCTGCAGCAACAATCTCTCCACCAAAAACACCGGCACCGGGACCAACGTCAATCAGATAATCAGCCTCACGCATGGTATCTTCGTCGTGTTCCACTACTATGAGAGTATTGCCCAAGTCACGCATCTTTTTGAGACTAGCAATCAGACGGTCATTATCCCTCTGGTGGAGACCGATTGACGGCTCATCTAGGATATAGAGGACGCCAGATAGATTGGAACCAATCTGGGTTGCCAAACGAATACGCTGGCTTTCCCCACCTGAAAGGGTTCCTGCTGAACGTGACAGAGTCAGATAATTAAGACCCACATTATTAAGGAAGGTCAAACGATCCTTGATTTCCTTGAGAATGGGACGAGCAATGATGGCTTCATTTTCAGACAAGGTCAGCTGGCTCACCAAGTCCAAGTGGTCTGCGATAGATAGGTCTGAAATGTCTCCGATATGCGGCCCTTGCTCGCCACCCACACGAACAGACAAGGCCTGGTCATTGAGACGATAGCCGTGACAGGTTCCGCAGGTCAGCTCATTCATGTAGAGACGCATCTGGGTGCGGGTATAATCGCTGTTTGTCTCGTGATAACGACGCTTGATATTATTGATAACTCCCTCAAAAGGAATGTCAATATCGCGCACACCACCAAATTCATTCTCATAGTGGAAATGGAATTCCTTGCCATCTGAGCCGTAGAGAATCAAGTTTTTATCTTCTTCTGACAAGTCCTCAAAAGGCTTATCCATATCCACTCCAAAGGTCGTCATAGCCTGCTCTAGCATGTTTGGATAGTAGTTGGATGAGATAGGATTCCAAGGTGCTAGCGCTCCCTCACGTAAGGTCTTGCTGGCGTCTGGCACTACCAAATCAGTATCCACCTCCAACTTGATGCCCAAACCGTCACACTCACTACAAGAGCCAAAAGGAGCATTGAAGGAGAAGAGACGTGGCTCTAACTCTGGAACAGTAAAGCCACAAACTGGGCAGGCATAATGCTCAGAGAAGAGCAACTCCGAATCGTCCATAGTGTCGATAATGACATAGCCTTCTGCGATACGAAGGGCAGCCTCAATGGAATCAAAGAGACGACTACGAATGCCCTCCTTGATGACAATACGGTCAACCACGACATCGATATTGTGTTGCTTGCTCTTGGACAAGTCTGGCACTTCGGTCACATCATAGACTTCCCCATCCACACGGACACGGACATACCCATCTTTCTGAACCTTCTCGATAACACTCTTATGTTGACCTTTTTTCTTGCGGATGACAGGGGCCAAAATCTGCAAGCGCTGGCGTTCAGGTAACTCCAAAACCTTATCAACGATTTGCTCCACCGAAGAAGCCTTGATAGCTCCATGCCCCTTGATACAGTAAGGCGTCCCCACACGTGCGTAGAGAAGACGCAGATAGTCATTGATTTCAGTCGTTGTTCCCACCGTCGAACGAGGGTTTTTGCTAGTCGTTTTCTGGTCGATAGAAATAGCTGGGCTGAGACCATCAATAGCATCTACATCTGGTTTTTCCATATTGCCCAAGAACTGACGAGCGTAGGCGGACAAACTCTCTACATAGCGACGTTGTCCCTCCGCATAGAGGGTATCAAAAGCCAGACTGGACTTCCCTGAACCTGACAAGCCAGTCACGACAACCAGCTTATCTCGCGGAATCTCCACATCAATATTTTTTAAATTATGGGCACGCGCCCCATGAATGACAATTTTATCTTGCATCTTTGTTCTTTCTAGTCCATTATTGCTTACCATTATACCAAAAAAAGTGAGATTCTATTACCCAAAAGGCCGATTTTGTAGTATAATAGTACGGTGTGAAAAAATCTGAAAAATGAGAAAGGATAAGGGATATGAAACAAGTTTTTCTCTCTACAACAACTGAATTTAAAGAGATCGATACGCTTGAACCGGGTACTTGGATCAATCTCGTCAATCCGACTCAAAATGAATCACTCGAAATCGCCAACACCTTCGATATTGATATTGCCGACCTTCGAGCACCGCTCGATGCGGAAGAAATGTCTCGTATTACCATTGAAGACGAGTATACCCTGATTATCGTAGACGTGCCGGTCACGGAGGAAAGAAATAACCGCACCTACTACGTAACCATACCGCTTGGTATTATCATCACCGAGGAAACCATTATCACTACTTGTTTGGAACCATTACCAGTCCTCGATGTCTTTATCAACCGTCGATTGCGTAATTTCTATACTTTTATGCGTTCGCGTTTTATCTTCCAGATTCTTTATCGCAATGCAGAGCTTTACCTAACAGCCCTTCGTTCGATTGACCGCAAGAGTGAACAAATCGAAAGTCAACTGCATCAATCAACTCGTAATGAAGAATTGATTGAACTCATGGAATTAGAAAAAACCATCGTCTATTTCAAGGCCTCCCTCAAAACAAATGAGCGTGTGATTAAGAAATTGACCAGCTCAACCAGTAATATCAAGAAATACCTTGAGGACGAAGACCTGCTTGAAGATACCCTGATTGAAACCCAACAGGCCATCGAGATGGCAGACATTTATGGAAACGTCTTGCATTCTATGACAGAGACCTTTGCCTCTATCATTTCTAACAACCAGAACAACATCATGAAAACCTTGGCCCTTGTGACCATCGTCATGTCCATCCCAACCATGGTCTTTTCTGCCTACGGTATGAACTTTAAGGATAATGAAATCCCCCTAAACGGAGAGCCAAATGCCTTCTGGTTAATCGTCTTTATCGCCTTTGCTATGAGTGTCTCGCTCACTCTCTATCTCATCCATAAAAAATGGTTCTAAGAGGAGTTCCTATGTCTCAAATTGATCTACAAAAATTAACTAAGAAAAACCAAGAGTTTGTCCACATTGCTACCCAACAATTCATCAAAGATGGGAAAACAGACGCTGAAATCCAGACTATTTTTGAGGAAGTCATTCCCCAAATCCTTGAGGAGCAATCTAAAGGTACAACTGCCCGTTCCCTATACGGCGCACCAACTCATTGGGCTCATAGCTTCACTGTCAAAGAGCAGTACGAAAAAGAGCATCCAAAAGAAAATGATGATCCAAAACTGATGATTATGGACTCAGCTCTTTTCATCACTAGCCTCTTTGCCCTTGTCAGCGCCCTCACAACCTTCTTTGCGGCAGATCAAGCTTTCGGCTATGGATTGATTACTCTTCTATTAGTTGGACTGGTTGGTGGATTTGCCTTCTACTTGATGTACTACTTTGTTTACCAATACTATGGACCAGATATGGATCGCAGTCAACGTCCACCTTTCTGGAAATCTGTACTAGTTATCCTAGCTTCTATGTTCCTTTGGTTGCTTGTCTTCTTTGCAACAAGCTTCCTACCAGCTAGCCTTAACCCAGTACTGGATCCATTGCCACTAGCTATTATTGGAGCAGCCCTCCTAGCCCTTCGCTTCTATCTCAAGAAACGCTTGAATATCCGTAGTGCAAGTGCAGGACCAACACGCTATCAAGAATAAGAAAACGATAAAAGCAACTGCAGGTGCGGTTGCTTTTTCACTTACTTTTTTGAGTTATACTCAATGAAAATCAAAGAGCAAACTAGGAAGCTAGCTGCAGGTTGCTCAAAGCACGGCTTTGAGGTTGCAAATAAAACTGACGTGGTTTGAAGAGATTTTCGAAGAGTATTAAAAGTATTCTTCTGACATCCACATAGCTCTATCTAATCTTTTGTGATAAAATAGGCTCAATCTATTTCTAGGAGGATCAGATATGATTTCTACTATTGGTATTGTTAGTTTATCTAGTGGCATTATCGGAGAGGACTTTGTCAAACACGAAGTAGACTTGGGTATCCAACGTCTCAAGGATCTGGGACTCAATCCTATCTTTTTGCCCCATTCGTTAAAAGGATTAGACTTTATCAAGGACCATCCTGAAGCGCGTGCAGAGGATTTGATTCATGCCTTTTCTGATGATAGCATCGATATGATCCTATGTGCCATCGGTGGAGACGATACATATCGCTTACTACCTTATCTTTTTGAAAATGACCAACTCCAAAAGGTTATCAAACAAAAAATTTTTCTTGGCTTCTCGGATACAACCATGAACCACCTCATGTTGCATAAATTAGGAATCAAGACTTTTTATGGTCAATCCTTTTTAGCAGACATTTGTGAATTAGACAAAGAAATGCTAGCCTATAGCCTTCACTACTTTAAAGAATTGATTGAGACGGGAAGAATTTCAGAAATCCGCCCTAGTGACGTTTGGTATGAGGAACGAACTGATTTTAGTCCCACGGCCCTGGGAACACCTCGTGTCAGTCATACAAATACAGGTTTTGACTTGTTGCAAGGAAGTGCCCAGTTCGAGGGGAAAATCCTCGGTGGTTGCCTCGAATCCCTCTACGATATCTTTGACAACTCTCGATACGCAGATAGCACGGAGCTCTGCCAAAAATACAAACTTTTCCCTGACTTGTCAGACTGGGAAGGGAAAATCCTCTTGCTCGAAACAAGCGAAGAAAAGCCTAAGACAGAAGACTTCAAAAAGATGTTGCTAACTTTAAAGGACACTGGCATATTCGCGGTCATCAATGGACTCTTGGTCGGAAAACCTATGGATGAAACTTTCCATGATGACTATAAAGAGGCACTATTGGATATCATTGACAGCAATATCCCGATTGTCTATAATCTGAATGTCGGCCACGCAACTCCAAGAGCAATTGTACCCTTTGGGGTCCATGCTCATGTAGATGCACAGGAACAAGTCATTCGCTTTGACTATAACAAATAAAGCTGGGAAAAGTTTCTCAGCTTTTTTCTCGGTATCATTACTGGCATTTTCATCACATATTACAGCACATTGAAACTAGAATAGTACACCTCTACTTCTAAAACATTGTTAGAAATCGATTTGACTGTCCCGATCGATTTGTCCTGTTCTTATTTCATTTCTCTATACTGATAGCTAAAATGATTAAGGAGAGGCTGTTGCTTAACATGTGAACAAGTAGGGGATAGTAGATATTCTCCTTTTCTTTCACAAAAATAATAGAAAGGGCAAGACCAGCACCTAGATAACCGACTGCACCAACCCACTCGGACAAATCCAAGCTGTGCATATGAGTTAAGGCAAAAGCAAATCCGACTATAAAGATACTCAGCCAAGTTGGCAGACTTTTTCTTAAATATCTCAATAGAGTTTGACGAAAAATTAATTCTTCTACCAGAGGTCCAATAACACAAGCAAAAACAGCTATCAGTAGTGGTTGTTCTTGAAAGGCACTTTGAATATTCGACTGGTTTAGACCTTGTCCATCTAGTCCCACAAACTGCTTCAACATCTCTGATACAAATTCAAAGACAACAGTCATCAGAATGAGAAAGAGCCATCCTGTTAAGACGCCCAAGAAGAATTTCCTTTTAGTCTTTCTAATCTCATTCCATTGTTTGATCAATCTATCCTTAAATAAAAAAGAACCATATAAAGCTAAAACTACATAAACAAGATAATTTGCAATGACATATGGCATTAAAGAAGCCAGCAATTTAACGCCATCAAACACAAAGAGGACTGTATAGAGAATCGCAAAAATCAGAATTTCCTTATTTTTGTTAGACATCATTTAAGACCTTTCCACTCACAATCATTCTCGTGATCATCAACTAGCCCTGCAGCCTGTAGAAAAGACAATACGGCGACTGGGCCTGTGAACTTGAAGCCTCGTTTTTTGAGATCTTTGGCTAATTTCTCAGATAAGGGTGTTTTAGCTGGGGCTTGGCGATAATCAGGAACATCGTTAACGACAGTTTTCCCCTCAACAAAAGACCAAAGATAGGCATCAAAAGAGCCGTACTCTGCCTGTAACTGTAGAAAAGCTTGGGCGTTAGCGCGTGTAGCAAAAATCTTGGCTCTATTTCGAATGATAGCTGGATTCTCCAGCATGGCTTCCAATTCAGTGTCAGTCATCTCTGCGACTGAGTGAATTTGATAGCTATGAAAGGCTTCTCGGAAAGCTTGGCGTTTGTTGAGTACCGTTTCCCAAGACAGGCCTGCCTGATAGGTTTCCATACACAACAACTCAAACAATGCTTGGTCATCATGGAGGGGCTGACCCCACTCCTCATCATGATAGGCGATGTAGAGCGGGTTGGTCATCTTGACCCACGAACAACGTTTTGTCATTCTCTGCTCCTATTTGACCAACATTTTAAGGGCCGACTTGATATAGTTCTCAGCTGTATCTGTCGTTCCTTCAAAGAATTTCTTGATTTTCTTGAGCTCTGTTGCCTTGTAGCCCAGAGCCAACATGGCTTCCATAGCTTCTTCCAATTCTTGGTTTTCAGCACTTGCTTGCACTGCGACCTTGGCAGGAAGGCCATCTCCTGCAACTACTACCTTGCCTTCCAAGTCCAGCACCATCTGCTGGGCTGTTTTCTTGCCAATTTTAGGGAACTTGGTCAAGTAGGTGATGTTCTTGGTTTCAATGGCTTGAACCAAGCCAGCATTGTCATCAGCAGCGATAATAGCAAGAGCTGATACAGGACCAATCCCAGAGACCGAAATCAGACTAAGAAAGAGCTTTTTCTCATCCTCTGAGCGAAATCCATAAAGCAAATGGGCGTCCTCACGCACAACCTGATGCACATAAATCTGAGCCTCCTGATTAACCTGACCTGAATAGGCATAAGGATTGGCCACATGCAGGATATAACCAATACCATTGGTTTCAAGAACAATGTATTTGGCAGTAATTTTGGTAATGATTCCTTTTAAATATGCGTACATAGTATTCCTTCTCTCTTATTTCGTTTATCTAGTATATCATATTTTCTTTATCCGAGGAGCGAGAATCGATTATCACAAATACAGTATATCAAAAACAATCGGTATTTATCTGTTGACATATTCAAAATTAAGTACTATAATCATCTGTAATTGAATAACTATCTTCAGGGCAGGGTGCAATTCCCTACCGGTGGTATAGCCCACGAGCCGAAAGGCATGATTTGGTGAAATTCCAAAGCCGACAGTATAGTCTGGATGAAAGAAGATAAAAGTATATTTGTGCTTTTTGCGTGCTCTGAAATGATTACTTGTCATTTCAGAGTATTTTTGTTAATCGCATAAGTTTTCTTTTGTATGCCTTGAGTAGTCCCCTATTCAAGGTATATTTTTTTTGGAGGTAGTGAGATGAGCGATTCAAAATATATGAAATTAGCAATAAAACTGGCACAAAAAGGGGCTGGTTACGTCAATCCCAATCCTATGGTCGGCGCAGTTATTGTAAAAGATAATCACATCATCGGACAAGGTTATCATGAGTTTTTTGGTGGCCCACATGCTGAGAGAAATGCTCTTAAAAACTGTAGAGAATCCCCTGTCGGAGCGACGCTTTATGTAACACTTGAACCCTGTTGTCACTTCGGGAAAACACCTCCCTGTATAGATGCTATAATCGATAGTGGTATTACAAGAGTAGTCATTGGAAGCCTAGACTGTAATCCTATTGTATCTGGAAAAGGAGTAAAGATACTTGAGGAAAATAATCTTCAAGTTACTGTTGGAATTTTAGAAAATGAGTGTCTTAACTTAATAAAAAGTTTTAGAAAGTATATTACCCAGCATGTACCCTATGTTTTTATGAAATATGCAATGTCAATGGATGGAAAAATAGCCACTAAAACAAATCAATCCAAATGGATTACTGAAGAAGAAGCAAGAAAGCATGTGCATCAGTTACGACACCATGTTAGTGCAATTATGGTGGGAGTCAATACTGTTATTCAAGACGATCCTTTGCTGACATGTAGATTGGAGGAAGGGAAAAATCCTATCCGTATCATATGCGATACACATTTACGAACTCCTCTTACCTCTAAAATCGTAAAAACAGCAAATGATATTAAAACTTACATTGCCACTTCCTCTGAAGACAAAAATAAAATGAAGCTATATCAAAATCATGGCTGTGAAATACTTTCCATAAAGAAAAAAGGCAATCATATAGACTTATCGAGTTTAATGCAACATCTAGGAAACATGCAGATTGATAGCCTAGTTCTAGAAGGGGGCAGTCTAATGAATTGGAGTGCTTTGGAACAACAAATTGTTGATGAGCTGAAAATATATATTGCACCAAAAATTTTTGGAGGCAGTGCCAAGTTTCCTGTCGGAGGTGAAGGCATTTCTTTGCCAAATGACGCTATTAGATTGAAACCTTATGCTTTTTCTCAAATAGGAAATGACTATCTCATAGAAAGTGAAGTGATTTATCCATGTTCACAGGAATAATTGAAGAAATCGGAAAAGTTGAAAGAATACAGAAAGACTCTCGTAATTGTAAACTATCAATTAAAGCCTCAAAAATATTAACGGATATCCATTTAGGCGATAGTATAGCAGTAAATGGTATCTGTCTTACAGTTACTCATTTCAATCATCAATCCTTTACAGTTGATGTAATGAATGAAACATGGAGTCGAACAGCTCTTACTCTATTAAAACATGGAAGTGAGGTGAATCTAGAAAGAGCCTTATCTGTCAACGGTCGACTTGGGGGTCACGTCGTTACAGGACACATTGATGGTACAGGAAAAATCTCGTCAATAAAAAAAGATGATAATGCTGTATGGTATCAAATCAACACACAAAAAGAAATTTTAGATTTAATAGTTGAAAAAGGATCTATTACAATTGACGGCATTAGTCTGACTGTCGCTAAAGTCTCCAAAGTAAACTTTTCAGTATCTGTTATCCCTCATACCTTGGAACAAACCATTCTTAAGAGTAAACAAGTCGGGAGTACAGTAAATCTTGAAAATGATATCTTAGGTAAATATGTGCAAAAACTGATGGATAACTCTCCAAAATCAGAAATATCTAAGGAACTATTATATCAAAATGGATTTTAGCAGAAAGGATAATCAGTCAATGGAATATCGAAAAATACAAGAAGCATTAGAAGCATTGCAGAAGGGACGACTTGTTCTTGTTATAGACGACAAGGATAGAGAAAATGAAGGAGACTTAATTTGTTCTGCACAAGCAGCTACAACAGAAAATGTTAATTTTATGGCTACTTATGCCAAAGGATTAATTTGTATGCCCATGAGCGAAAGTTTAGCTAATCAATTAATGCTTTCACCTATGGTTGAAAACAATACAGATAATCATAAGACTGCTTTTACAGTTTCAATTGATTATAAAGAAACGACCACAGGTATTTCTGCCGAGGAAAGAGGACTGACCGCACGTATGTGTGTAGCTGAAGATATAACACCCTCTGATTTTCGCAGGCCAGGACACATGTTTCCTTTAATTGCAAAAAAAGGTGGTGTTCTAGAAAGAAATGGACACACAGAAGCAACTGTTGATTTATTAAAATTAGCTGGACTAAAAGAGTGTGGCCTATGTTGTGAAATAATGAATCATGATGGCAAAATGATGAGAACAGATGATTTAATTCAGTTCTCGAAGAAACACAACATTCCACTAATTACCATCAAAGAATTACAAGAATATAGAAAAGTATATGATCAGCTGGTAGAACGAGTTTCAACTATCAATATGCCTACTAGATACGGTAATTTCAAAGCAATTAGCTATATAGATAAACTAAATGGGGAACATCATCTTGCTCTTATTATGGGAAACATAGAGGATGAAGCCAATGTATTATGTCGGGTCCACTCCGAATGTTTAACAGGGGATGTTTTAGGCTCTTTACGTTGCGATTGTGGACAGCAATTCGATAAAGCTATGAAAATGATTGTTGAGAATGGTTCGGGTGTCTTACTTTACTTGCGACAGGAGGGACGAGGAATTGGACTTATCAATAAATTAAAAGCCTATCATTTACAAGATCAAGGCATGGATACGCTTGATGCCAATCTTGCATTAGGCTTTGAAGGTGATTTAAGAGAATATCATATTGGAGCACAAATGCTTAAAGATCTGGGACTTCAGTCACTTCATTTACTGACAAATAATCCTGACAAGGTTGAACAGTTAGAAAAATATGGAATTACCATTTCCAGTAGAATATCAATCGAAATAGAAGCCAATCCTTACGATAGTTTTTATTTAGAAACAAAGAAAAATCGAATGGGTCACATTTTAAATATGGAGGAAAAATAAATGAACACTTATGAAGGTAATTTAGTAGCAAACAATATTAAAATAGGTATTGTTGTAGCGAGATTTAATGAATTTATAACTTCAAAATTATTATCTGGAGCACTAGATAATCTCAAAAGAGAGAATGTAAACGAGAAAGATATCGAGGTAGCCTGGGTTCCAGGAGCTTTTGAAATACCACTGATTGCATCAAAAATGGCAAAAAGTAAAAAATATGATGCAATTATCTGCTTGGGAGCTGTCATTAGAGGGAATACAAGTCATTATGATTATGTATGTAGCGAGGTATCTAAGGGAATCGCCCAAATCAGTTTAAATAGCGAAATTCCTGTTATGTTTGGTGTGCTAACGACAGATACAATTGAACAAGCCATAGAACGAGCTGGTACTAAAGCAGGAAATAAGGGTTCTGAGTGTGCACAAGGGGCTATTGAAATGGTCAACCTAATTCGTACATTAGACGCATAGAACAGACTCTACTTTTAGACGAATAAAGAAACTTGGCAAAATCGCAATTTAATACTCTGTGAAAATCATAGAGCAAACTAGGAAACCAGTCGCAGAGTGGTCAAACACAACTTCGATGTTACAGACAAAACTGGCAAAATTAGCTCAAAACACTGTTTTGAGATTACTGATAAAACTGACGTGGTTTAAAAAGAGTTTCGAAAAGAATTAGGAAAAAATGAAGTAAATATTTCTATGATAAAACGCATAAAATCAAGGTTTTTGAACACCTGATTTTATGCGTTTTTCTGATTTTGAAAATTTTTCCCAGACTTTTTTATACTTTTAATATTTCCCCAACTCACGGAGACTGGTGTGATTTTCCTGAATGCGTCGGAACATCTTTTCCATATCCGACTTGGTAAAATGCACCAAGACAGGACGTCCGTGAGGACAGTTATAGGGATTGTCACATTGAGAAAGCTGATAGAGGAGTTGTCTAGCTGAATGATCATCAATACGATGATTGGCCTTGATAGATCGCTTGCAAGACATCATGATAGCCAGCTCTGCTCGGTATTTCTTGATAGAAACTTCCTTGGTCAAAAGGAGCATGTCGCACATCTCATAGATGCCTGATTCAATCTCTTCTTCTGCCATCCAAATAGGATGTTCACGTAGAATAAATTGATTTTCTCCGTACTCTGCTAGAAAGACGCCCACTTCCTCTAAAAGTGCCATTCTTTCCTTGAGACGCAGGGCATCATCCGCAGGAAATTCAAAGATGTAAGGTACTAGGAGTTGCTGCTGGCTCTGGTCAACATTCCCAATACTTTCACGGTACTCCTCGTACTTGACCCGTTCCTGAGCCGCATGCTGGTCTATGATGTAGAGTCCATCTCGCCCTTGGGCAAAGAGATAGGTTCCATGCATTTGCCCGAAAAATTCCAACTCTGGGAAGCTGGATGCTTCTTCTCGCTCCAGTTTGTCATAAGCCTTATCGATGCTAGCAAGATCTAACTCTGGATGGTCTAGCTGGTCGTAGTTAGCAGGCTTTCTCTCTGCAAAATGCAGTTTTGCTGGCTTGGTCAATTGCTCCAAGGTTTCTTTGGCAAATAAAGTCAAATCCTGTCCTTCATCAGTCAATTCTACCTGATAATCGGCTACTTCAGCTTGACTAGGTCTTGTCGGCTCAGTTTTCTCATAGTAGAGCGTATTTTCTTTGAGTGGGAGAATAGTTTGCTCCACCTTCTCACGATTGCGCACGGTCGATTTGGCAAGATTTTCCAAGGCATCTGGAATCAAGGTTTGTTCCTTGAGACTATTTGCAATAGCTTCTGAGACCAGCGTCATCAGTTCTTTTTCCTTAGAAATCCGCACCTCTTGCTTGGTTGGATGCACATTGACATCCGCTAGATAAGGGTCGATATGAATGTGAATGACAGCCAGTGGAAAACGGCCTACCATGAGCTTACTACCATAGCCGTCAAGAATAGCACGATTGAGTAAAAAGTTCTTGATATAACGGCCATTGATGAAGAGACTGATATAGTTGCGGTTGGCTCTAGTTAACTCAGGCAAGGACACAAAACCTGAAATTTCGAAATCAAGGTCAGAATTCTCAATTTCAATCATCTTCTTGGCACTCGCCAAACCGTAAATCCCTGCAATAGCTTGACGCAGTTGACCAGTCCCTGCTGTCCGCGTCATTTCCTTGCCATCACTAATCAAGCTAAAAGAAATCTCAGGATGGGCCAAGCCCAGACGGTTGACGATATCAATGATATGAGACAACTCTGCTTGCTGGCTCTTCATATACTTGAGACGGGCAGGCGTGTTGAAAAAGAGATCCTCCACACAAACCTTGGTTCCCACAGGACTAGTCGCTGGGATGACTTCCTCAACTTCACCCCCACGCGCGACGAGCTTGGTTCCGTGACTTGCGCCCTCAACTGCTGTCAAAAGAGTTAAAACGCTGACGGACGCAATAGAAGGCAAGGCTTCACCACGAAAACCAAGCGTCCGAATCCGAAAGAGGTCTGCTTGATTTTTTATCTTACTAGTCGCATGACGACGCAGAGCCAGCTCCACCTCATCGTGGGCAATTCCATGACCATTATCTGTGATTTGGATTTTCTTGAGACCAGCTTCCTCAATCTCAATGATAATCTGACTAGAGCCCGCGTCAATGGCATTTTCTACCAACTCTTTGACCACACTGGCAGGACGTTCAATGACCTCTCCAGCCGCGATTTGGTTTGCCAGCACCTCTGGCAATTCAATAATATGAGACATCTTTCAGCCCCTTTCTGTATCTGTTTTCCTAGAAATTGATAGTGCTATTATACCATATTTCAGATAGGACAGAAAAGCTAACACCACATAGAAGCCAAATCCCTCCACATAGACAAAGTCCCTTGCCAGGGGGCATAAAATAGTGGTATACTCAATAAAAATCAAAGAGCAAACTAGAAAGCTAGGCGCAGACAGTACTTTAGTACGGCAAGACGACGCTGACGTGGTTTGAATTTGATTTTTGAAGAGTATTAATAAAGATGTACAAGAAGTGAGATTAATTTTGTATGAAAAACAAGGAGAGAAATTTATGAAAGTAGAACTACAGATTAGTGAAACTTACGAGGAGGAAAAATTGATTGTCCAAGCACCTCAAGAGACCGAAAAAGTCCAGAAAGTCATCGAGTTCGCAGAAAATCTGGATATAACAGAAAAAATCAAAGGGAAAATCGATAGTCAGGTCTATCTCGTTAAGATTGGCAAGATTCAACGCTTCTATATCGAAAATCGGAAGGTTCTAGCAGAAACAGCAAGTCAGACCTACAACATTGATTTACGGCTCTATCAGGTCCTTGAAATTCTGCCAAGCAATTTTATCCAAATTTCCCAATCAGAAATCGTCAATATCGACTCCATCTCTCATCTCAAGCTCACACCCAACGGTCTGGTAGAAATCTTTCTAAAAAACGAAAGCTTCACCTACTCTTCACGCCGTTATCTAAAAACCATCAAGGAGAAATTAGAACTATGAAAAAACAAGTATTTCACGATGCAGCTGCCGGTGTTCTTATCGGCCTCATCCTCTCCATCCTCTTTTCACTCATTTATGCACCAAATACCTACGCACCACTAAATCCCTACTCTCTCATCGGTCAAGTGATGGATCAGCATCAGGTTCACGGTGCCTTGGTCTTGCTCTACTGCACACTTATCTGGGCAGCCATTGGTATGCTCTTCAACTTTGGCAACCGCTTATTCAGCCGTGACTGGAGCATGCTTCGTGCCACTCTGACTCATTTCTTCCTTATGCTGGCTGGCTTTGTCCCACTAGCAACTCTTGCTAGTTGGTTCCCTTTCCACTGGATTTTCTACCTCCAGCTCATTATCGAGTTTGCGATTGTCTATCTCATCATCTGGGCTATTCTCTATAAAAGAGAGGCTAAAAAAGTAGATCACATCAATCAACTCTTGGAGCATAGAAAATAGGCACCTCATAATAAGCAAATCCGAGAAAGAAACTTCTCGGTTTTTCTTTATCCTGCTGCACCTTACTATAGTGAAATGAAATAAGAACAGGATAAATCGATCAGGACAGTCAAATCGATTTCTAACAATGTTTTAGAAGCAGAGGTGTACTATTCTAGTTTCAATCCGCTATATCATAACAGTTATTTCAGATCTTCTTTGTAAATTTTCTATCTTTTTTCAAAATACTCTTGCATTTTTCCAAAATTTTTTGTAGAATATAGATTACATATACAGATTATTCTGAAAATTCAAAAAGGAGTATTTGTCATGTCGCAAGCTATTTCCTTAAATCAATCAACCTGGGCAAGCAAGCTAAAAGCAATGGGACCTGGAATCCTAATGGCAACTGCCGCTGTTGGAGGTTCCCACATTGTATCCTCAACTCAAGCTGGCGGTTCTTACGGTTGGTCTCTACTTCTCTTGGTCATCTTAGCCAATGTCTTTAAATATCCATTTTTCCGTTTTGGTGCTGAATACACAGCTGATACTGGAAAGACTTTGGTTGAAGGTTATGCCGAAAAAGGAAAACTCTATCTCTGGATTTTCTTTATCCTCAATGTCTTTTCGGCTATGGTCAACACGGCTGGTGTTGCCATTCTGTGCTCAGCTATCATCGCCAGTGCCTTCCCAATGATTGGACTTAGCATTACTCAGTGGTCCCTCATTCTCGTTGCAATCATTTGGGCTATGCTACTCTTTGGAGGCTACAAACTTTTAGACGGCATGGTCAAATGGATTATGTCTGCCTTAACCATTGCAACTGTTCTTGCAGTTATCATCGCAGCGGTCAAGCATCCAGAATACAGTTCTGATTTTGTCGAGAAGACACCTTGGCAAATGGCAGCTCTGCCCTTCATCGTCTCCCTCCTAGGATGGATGCCTGCTCCTATTGAAATTTCAGCTATCAATTCACTTTGGTCAGCTGAAAAGAGAAAGACCGTCAACTTTAACAAAGAAGACGCTCTGTTTGACTTTAACACTGGTTATATTGGAACAGCTATCCTAGCCGTCTTCTTTGTGGCACTGGGAGCACTGATTCAGTATCCTACAGGGCAGGCGGTTGAAGCTGCTTCAGCCAAATACATCTCTCAATTCGTGGGCATGTATGCCTCTGTTCTTGGCGAATGGTCCCGTTACTTGATTACCTTTATTGCTTTCCTGTGTATCTTTGGAACAGTTATAACTGTTATCGATGGCTATTCTCGCGTTAATCAGGAATCTCTCCGACTGCTAATCAGTCAAAAAGAGGACAATCGTAAATCTTTGAACATCTGGATGACCATCACTGCTATCATCGGTATCGTCATTATCAAGTTCTTCGCTGGTCAGGTTTCAACCATGCTCCGCTTTGCCATGATTGGCTCTTTCCTGACAACACCTTTCTTTGCTCTTTTGAATTACGCCTTGGTAACGCGTGAAAACAAAAATCTTCCTTCTTGCCTCAAACACCTTGCCATTGCGGGATTGATTTTCCTCTTTGGCTTCGCCATCTTCTTTATCTACGCACTCGCAATCGGAAAAGCAGGGTAAGGGACAAGCGCGAGATGAAGATAAGGTTTCATTTCAAGAGAAAATGCAGCAAATATTTCTATGATAAAAAGCATAAGAACAAGGTTTTGAAGACCTGAACTTATGCTTTTTTACGTTCTTAAAGACTGTTTATACTCAAAAAACAGTTGAACAACTTCAACCACCTCTTATAAGAACTTTATACTATTCGAGAATCTCTTCAAACCACGTCAGCTCTATCTGCAACCTCAAAGCTGTGCTTTGAGCAACCTGCGACTAGCTTCCTAGTTTGCTCTTTGATTTTCATTGAGTATTAATTCTCCTTTTCCAACTCATACAAATCTGCGATAATCGCTGCGACACGTTTGATATCTTCCAGCATGCCTCGCATTTCAAAGTCAGCCAATACAGGGAAGCCAAAGCGTTGACTGTATTGCTTAGCTGTCAGGCAGTATTGGTTATTAAAGTTACGATTTCCTGAACCAACTACGCCAAAACACTTACTAGCATTGTCACCATAGGCGATAAAATCCCCAACGGGTGTCGTCAAGATCTCGACATCTCCGTTGTCTACGCCATTCCCACCTTCTAGGTAAGTCGGCAAAAAAGCGACATAGGGATGGTCCATTTCATAGAAATCTTGGCCTTCCTTGACCAAATCCTTGATATGAATCTTTTGAACCTCAATTCCCTCGTACTGGGACAAGAGATAGTCTTTCAAGCGTGTCACAAAACTTTCAGTGTTGCCACTCAAACTAATATAAACTAAAGAAATTGTCTTCATATGTACCTCCATGATTTTATCTATAATCGAAAAATAACTACCAAGATTGTATCTTGATAGTTCTTTTTTGTCAATACTTAAGCAAGATCTTCTGCTTCCTCTTCTTCTGCCAAGGCTTTCTGCTGACGCCACATCTTATAGAAGACAAGGGCTAGGAAGAGAACATTGATGACGATATAGAAAATACTGACAGCTTTGGAACCAATACTCATTGTCAAACGCATGCTTTCATCTTGAACCAACTGCACAGCGTCCTGTAAACCAACATAGCCATAAATCGAACCGATAATAGCTAACAAAACATAGCCAACGTAAGTATAGTTTGCATATTGCAAATTCTTACGAATAAGGAAGACAATCGCTACGACCACTAAAATAACAGATAGCACAATCAAGGCCATATTAAAAATAGAATGATACGCTTCTGCTACTCCATAGTTATAATTAAGCTGGTCTTCTAATTGCTGAGCACTGACCCCTGCAACTTGTTTCTGAGCAGCACGAAGGGCTTCTTTACTAGGCAAGGGACTCACAATCCCAAACAGAGACGGAACTGAAATAAGGGCAGACAAGATTAACAAGACCCATAGATAAATCGGTTTCTTTTTCATGATAGAACCTCCTAATAATATTATTCATATTATAGCACATTTTGTAAAGGAATACAAATCTTATAGTATCGTTTCTACCTGTTTTCGGTAGGCTTTGGGAGACTTTCCGCACAATTTTCGGAAAACTTTATAGAAATATCCAAGGTTACTGTAACCAACAGCATAACAAATATCTTCGATACTGTCACTGGTTGAAAGCAAGAGCTGCTGGGCAGCCTTAATACGTTGTTTGTTTAGTAACTCTGCAAAGGTCGAATCGGTTTCTCGCTTAATCAACTGCCCTAGATAGACAGGATTGATAAAGAGTGCCTTACTGATATCCTTGAGGGAAAGCTCTTTTTGGTAATCACGACCAATGACTTCCAGCACACTGACCACATTTTCATTCATGCGGTATTGACCGAAAAAGCTGGTCAGAGTTTCCTTGATATAAGAAACCAATTCATCGAAGGATTGAATAGCATGAATGGTTTTGACAATGTCCGTCATATCATCAGCTTTGAGATGTTCAAACAAGTGAAAGACATCCATGACAAACTGGATAAAAAGCTGTTTGGTAATCGGAACACGGGGTGTATTTTCAAGAACTACCTTCTCCAAAAGATTCAACTCTTCCACGATTTGATTGAGATTCCCCTGAATGATAACCCTATAAATCGGTTCGTAGTAGGCAAAGAGACTCTGAGACTGTTTTAGATTTACAGAACCGTAAAAGAGGGCTTTCTCAGCATTCAGCTTCCAGCGTTCAAAGTGTTCTTGATAGGGAGCTTCAAAAGGTGTAACAACTAAACCATCTAGGGGTTGGTCAGAAATGAAAATCTGCCAGTCTTGACCCAAGACATAGTAGGGAATGGTGAAGGAACCTTGCTTTTCCTTGGATAGACCTATCCACCAATTCTCCTTACCTCCTAGATAACTAACAAATCCAGCCTCGTCTAAATCTTGACTGAGAGTCTGACTTTTCTTTCTTCTCTCGCCAAGCTGACCTGCAATCTTCTCCAGCAGATTTCCCAGCTCTACCTTATCAACAGGTTTGACCAGATAGTCCACCACACTAAGGTTCATTGCTCTTTTGACATAATCAAACTCCTGATAACCTGAGAGCAGGATATAGGCAGCATCTGGTAAGATTTCTTTCATCTCCCGAATCATATCAAGCCCTGTTTTGTCGGGCATATTGACATCTGAAATGATGACATCGACGGGATTGTTCTGAACATATTCTATCGCTTCATCGGCATGACTGGCTGTTGCGACGACCTCCATATCCCACTTATCAAAGGGAATCAAACGTTTCAGACCTTCTGTCACCATGTACTCATCATCTACTAATAATACTTTATACATTTTCTCCCTTTCTACTCATCTTGAATTGTAATACGATACTGAACACCGGCTTGCTCTGCAGACTCTATAGTAATGGCATAGCGGTCTCCAAAATAGAGCACAAAACGCTCGTGTACATTGACAATCCCGATAGACTGCCTTTGATCACTGTAGCTGGCTTGGTGTTCAAAATATCTCTGACTTAATTTTTCTCGGATATTTGCCAACTTTTCAGCCGACATTCCTCTACCATTATCGACCACCAAAATTTCCACAAAGCCATCCTGTTTAAGAGCCTTGATGCTAATCACATTATCTGTCCGCCTGTGGTCAACACCATGCGCGAAATAGTTTTCTACCAGCGGTTGCAAGGTAAACTTGGGAATCTTCATATTCTCTAACTCTGGATCTATCTTGAAACCATAGGCAATGGACTTGGGATAGCGAACCATGCAGAGATAGCTGTATTTACGGCAAAATTCTAATTCCTGTTTGAGGAGTGTTTCTCTTTCGTCAGAAATATTGTTACGCAAGAGACTACTGAACTCATAAATGATATCTGCCAACTCATCTTGACTCTGCATAACTGCATACATGCGCAAGAACTCCAGCGTATTATACATAAAATGAGGGTTGATTTGCGCCTGCAGGGCTCGCATATTGGCATCTTTTTGACTAAGCTCTAACTGGTAAATATCATGGATATTCTTTTCCAATCGATCCAACATATCATTGGTCGTCTCCGCGATTAGGAGTAATTCCTGATCTTTTTCGGAAATGTCAATCCGACGCCCCTCTTCGCCTTGAGCAATGACTTGAATGGATTCTACTAAATCCACTACCTGCTTTTGGTAATTAGCAAAAGTCTGCCTCAAAGTCAGATAAAGAATGACAATAAAGAGAAGGCTCAAGCTCACAATCAAAGCAGAGCTAGTCACTGTTCCTTGTAAAACAAAGTTTTTTGGAACTGCCACCTGAACCTGATATCCATGAGAGGTTAAGCCAACTAGCCAATTTTCACTCTCCTTATCAACTGTTTCACCAATATGAAAAATCTCCGTATCAAAAGGTGAGGTCACTGTTACTGCCATCGGAGTATGACCTCTAGTATTATCAATGGCATGGTATAAAACAGCAGGATCCAAGGAGATGTAAATCACTCCTAAGTCTTGATCTGACACTGGATCTGACACCGGAATGGCAAAACTATTTCCTGCTGGTTTGAAATCCTCAGCCCTGATTTTTTCTCCACTACGTTTGTCTTTAGTAGAAACATAGACTTCCTTGTAATCTTGAAAAGCAATGGCCACTCCAGTTACAAAATCATTTCGAAC
The DNA here is from genome assembly GCF_013277355.1 of Streptococcus sp. 1343. Taxonomy (NCBI): domain Bacteria; kingdom Bacillati; phylum Bacillota; class Bacilli; order Lactobacillales; family Streptococcaceae; genus Streptococcus; species Streptococcus sp. 1343. The sequence goes on along the minus strand of NZ_VMMT01000022.1, from coordinate 1,897 downwards.
ATAGAGGTCATCAACATTTTCATGCAGAGAGACTGATACATAAGGCGAAGCTTTCCGCTCTAATTGCCAGTAAAAATAGTCTGGCATGCTAAGGCTAAAGTATTTATAGATTCCCTCAATACGAGCTTGATTTTCAACTAAAGCCTGAGCTATCTGGGTTGATTCTCTATGGTAATATTCAATTTCACTCACTGTTCTAGCAGTTACACGCTGGGCCACTCTCTGAGCTTCCTTTTCCCGTGAATCCCAGTCAGCGTAAGAGAGTAAGATTGCAAAACTCGCAATAATAATGATCATCACTGAACTGTAGGTTCTTAGAAGTGTATGTAGCCAAAACTGCTTCATCCTACTTTGTCGCCAATTTTTCATGGATACTTTCATAGACCGGTTCCAACATATCACTGATAAAGAAATGCCATATCCCAATTCCTACAAAGAAAAGTAGGGCAGGCATATAGTAACCAATTGCCACAAGTAGCACGGTCCCAAGGAGAACCTTGGCCACAGTTGCTAGACTCATAAAGATGCCAATCAAGGATAGTTTGAGACTATTTCGATAAGACAAGTCAAAATAAACTTGTAATTTCAAAGATACTGTATAGGCTAAAAAGAGCAGGGCAACTACTAGGACATTCAAAAAGGTCGCAATCAAATGAACGATAGTCTGATGAGGCAATTGCACCAAGAGATACAAGCCATAGACCAAAACTAAATCCACTCCTAAAAAGCTATAGAAAATCAGGTTGCTTGATACAAAATTTTGCTTATAAAGAGACCAAGCCTCCTTCAAACTGTATTCCCGAAAGCTATAACCATGTTCTGCATACAAGCTCATCAAGGTGGCACTAGCCGGCGCTAGACCAAGGATAATCCCTCCTGCTAAAGTTAATAGCCAAAAGAAGGCTGTCGCAATCATCCCTAAAAAGAAACGATTAAAGACAAAGTCTAAAAATCTCCCCATGATACCCTCCTAAAAATAACTATGAAACTATTATATCATATTTCAAGCGTTTTCAAAAACTTCTAGTATCCATTTACAATCCCACCAAACCATGGTAAAATGAGAATTGTGAAAAAATTATCAGGAGACAATTCATGAAAAAATCTATCTTAACTACACTGCTTTTTGCAGTTCTTTACTTCCTCAGCATGGGGATTGGTGTCCTTTTGGGCAATCTCCTTGACCAAACTGGAAATATGTTTTATGCGCCTGCCTTTACTGCCCTTGTAGGCGGTAGCGTCTATATGATTCTGGTCGCAAAAGTTCCACGCTTTGGAGCCATTACCACTATCGGCCTTGTCATTGCTCTCTTTTTCTTGGGAACTAAACACGGTGCCGGTGCCTTCCTTCCTGGAATTATCTGTGGGCTGCTAGCAGATGGAGTAGCTAACCTCGGAAAATACAAGGACCAAACAAAGAACTTCCTTTCTTTCCTTATTTTTGCCTTTAGTACAACAGGACCAATCTTGCTTATGTGGATTGCCCCCAAAGCCTATATGGCAACCCTTCTAGCAAGAGGAAAATCCCAAGAATATATCGACCGTATCATGGTCGCTCCAAACCCTGGAACTGTCCTTCTATTTATCGCAAGTATTGTCATCGGAGCCCTAGTGGGTGCCTTAATTGGACAAGCCTTGAGTAAAAAATTTGCCCAGAAAATCTGATTAGTTAAAAAGAGCCAGGCGGCTCTTTTTTATTTGGCTCTATAATATTTGTAGTGGGTAAATCCCCTATAGATCTTATGGAGCCTATTTTATTTATGGCTCAAGACTTAGTCAAGAAGTCTCCCAAGAATTGATACTCTTCGAAAATCTCTTCAAACCACGTCAACGTCGCCTTGCCGTAGGTATATGTAACTGACTTCGTCAGTCTTATCTCCAACCTCAAAACAGTGTT
>NZ_VMMT01000021.1:0-15892 GCF_013277355.1 Streptococcus sp. 1343 | reverse complement strand
AGTTCATACCAATGGGAGTAAGGCAGAACAGATGAATTATGCTGTTAAGTTAAATGAGAAGGCTCTATCTTTCATCTACTCTGTTATTAAAGGGCATTCTATTGATGGATGGAAGTTGATTAGTGATACTTGGTATTATTATAAGAATAGTAATAAACAAACAGGTTGGCAAAGTATAAATGGCAAATGGTATTATCTTGAAACCTCTGGTTCAATGTCCACAGGTTGGAAATATGTACGAGGAAGATGGTATTATTTAGATAAGACCAATGGTGATATGAAGACTGGTTGGTATAAAGATGGTTCAACATGGTACTATTTAGATCCTACTAATGGAGATATGAAAACAGGTTGGATAAAAGTATCAGGTGAATGGTATTATCTCAATTCAAGTGGTGCTATGGTTACAGGTAGTCAGACGATTGATGGTAAAGTTTATAACTTTGCTTCATCTGGTGAGTGGATTTAATATTGGAGGGTATATACATGAAACTTTTGAAAAAAATGATGCAAGTTGGATTAGCAGCAATATTCTTTGGTTTTCTAGCTACAAATGTAGTATTTGCAGATGATTCTGAAGGATGGCATTTTGTCCAAGAAAACGGAAGAACCTACTACAAGAAGGGGGACCTCAAAGAAACGGACTGGCGAGTGATTGATGGTAAGTACTATTATTTTGATTCTTTATCTGGAGAGATGGTTGTCGGCTGGCAATATATACCTGCTCCATACGAAGGGGTTACGATTGGTTCTTCTCTAAGGAAAGATATTGCTTTTAGACCAGATTGGTTTTACTTTGGTCAAGATGGGGTACTACAAGAATTTGTTGGCAAGCAAGTGTTAGAAGCAAAAACTGCTACAAATACCAACAAACATCATGGGGAACAATATGATAGCCCAGCAGAGAAACGAGTCTATTATTTTGAAGATCAGCGTAGTTATCATACTTTAAAAACTGGTTGGGTTTATGATAATGGGGACTGGTATTATTTGCAGAAGGATGGTGGCTTTGATTCTCGCATCAACAGATTGCCTGTTGGGGAGATAGCACGTGGTTGGATCAAGGATTATCCTCTAACCTATGATGAAGAGAAGCTTAAAGCGGCTCCATGGTACTACCTAGATCCAGCAACTGGCATCATGCAAATAGGATGGCAATATCTAGGTAATAACTGGTACTACCTTCGTTCATCAGGAGCTATGGCAACTGGTTGGTATCAGGAAGGCTCAACTTGGTACTATTTAGATGCTGAAAATGGTGATATGAAAACGGGCTGGCAATACCTTGGTAACAAGTGGTACTATCTCCGTTCATCGGGAGCTATGACAACTGGTTGGTATCAAGATGGTTCAACTTGGTACTACCTAAATGCAGGTAATGGAGATATGAAGACAGGTTGGTTCCAGGTTAATGGCAAATGGTATTATGCTTATAGCTCAGGTGCTTTGGCAGTGAATACGACCGTAGACGGCTATTCTGTCAATTATAATGGCGAATGGGTTCGGTAATGACAGGGAGCTTATAATTATATTAGAACACTCGCTTAATCAAAGAAGTGACTTTGTTGTACTTGACCTGACGATTGGGGAGATTAAAAGCATGTGAAATCTACACATGCTTTTTCGTTAGTTATGAGTGTTGAACTTGACTAACCATTGACAAAAGATAAGAGCAATCAAAATAAGATACAAAAATATCAATGCTAACTGCACCGAAACGCTCGATGCTATGGATAGGGCTAATAGGGAGAGCAGGGACGGGGCGAGAATGTCCACTGTGCTCAGAGCAGAGCCCACCGTCCCCATCTTGTCACTGGGGATATAGGCAAAGACAGCTGCTTGTAGGCGAGGGCTGAGAATGCCGATAATCGTAGAACTGATGAAACTGGTCATGAAAATTACGATATAGGCTTGACAAAGGATACTAGTTATTAGAGCCAATAGGGAAATCTCACAGAAAACCAAGAGGTGCGTGAAACGGATATTTTTAAATAGATTACTGCTGGTCATATTGCCAAGGATAGCTCCACAAGAAATGATGATGGAGAGCAGGGCGAGGAGTTGCCCAATGCTCAGTTGTGCTAGTGTCTGTTGGATGAAGCGGAGGGCAATCAACCGAGGAGACACATCCAAGATGGCAATCATACTGGTCGTCAGAAACAGTAGTATGACGGTATCTTTTAACCTCAGGAGCACAGCCAGCGACTGTTTAAGATGTTGAAAATATTTCTTAAAACTCAGTGCTGTATGTGACATTTCAATCCTTTTTTCAACCTCATACAAGGTATGTCGAATAACATACAGGCCCCAAAAGGCAATGACAAAAGTCAGAGTGTTGATAAGGGAAATAGTTTGAATACTCATAACATTGATAAGGAATGCACCAGCTAGATTGGCGACAATGCGGACAACCCTCATCAGAGACTGCCTGAACCCCATGGCATCATGCAGGTCGTCCTTAATTATACTGATGTAGAGGGCGTTCATCATGTAGGCAGACAGGTAGCTCAAGGTGTCAGAGATAAGGTTGATGATGACAATCATAATGACTGAAACTAATGAAAAGGGCGACAAGACGAGAAATACTGTCAAAATAGCGTAGAGCAGGATTTTGATTTTGGCAATCCAGAGTGCGTGTTTGACTCTATTTTCTTGAAAATCTCCTAGAATTCCGAGAAAGAGTTGCGATAGTAGGGGAACCACCTCTGAAATGGAAATCAGTAAAATCGCTAGCGGAGCGAAATTGTACTGAGCCACATAATTGATAATGGCGAGGTAGAAAATACTGTCGCCGAATGATGAAAAACAGCTGTTTAGCAGCAACTGTCTATATATGTTGTTTGTCCAAAATAATTTCATACTTTTCTCCTTATTTCTGCACATCGAATGGGAATTTATTATTTAATAGACACCAATATACCCCCATGCTTCAAACAAATCTGCTTTACTCCTATCTCCTTGAAACATCAGTAAATCGTGATCATCTCGTTCAGAACATGCTAAAATTACCTGTTGGATTTTTTTCATCAGTAATTTGTTTTGATTGTAGACAGTGGTTTGTAGTAAGCTAGTTATTCCGTGGCAATATCCTGTCATCATTTTTAGATGATGGTTAAAAACAAATTATTGATATTTACTAATAATATCTTTGTTTCCGTCACAATCGTACATACAAAGATATAAGATTATTCCGGAAATTCCTTTGCACCAAGAAAGTTGTAAATTTCCTAAATTTTTAGTATTAGAAGTAATTTTTTCTAATAATTTTTTTAATTCAGTATGGAATGTATGGAGATCATTATAGAACATAGAAGGTTCTAAGACTTTAGAATAGGCAAATAAAGCCTATGCAATTCCACAATATCCATGAGCAAAGCTATAGTCTAAAATGCTTTCTTTGGCTGTATCTCTTTGTAGGAAATAATGCTAAATTTCCCCTATACTATTGTGGATGAAAATTTTAAGAGTATTGTCATTGGTAAATTGATAGTATTTTATTAATGACAATAGGACACCAGATTTTCTCAATGCAAAGTCTATTTCCTCTAGAGTATCATAATTCTCTATTAATTTCTTAGCGGTGACGTTTGCTAATTGTAGATAGTATTGATTTTTACTGATAGAAAATAAATGTAGGAGTAACCATAGATAGCCTGAATCACCAAATAGCAGCGAGTATTGATATTCATATGTGTGTGTCGTTCTAATTGTCACTGCTTTCTTGATGATAGAGAGTATTTTAGAATCCAGTTCTGGGGGGACAATTTATTTAGAGGAAACAGTAGTCCAGCTATTCCGTGTTGGAATGATAAATTACTTACGAAATTTCCAAATTCTGTTGAAGAAGTGATCCTTCCTTCAGAATTTACAGTTTTATCTAGTAAAAATCGTAGAACACTATTACATTCCGTTTTGTAATCATATTTATGTTCCTCTATTTTTTTAATTTTGACTAAATTATTTGTTTGACTTAAATTTAGTAGGTATTGTAACCAAAATAGTTGCTCATCTGTGAGCTGACCTTGAGTATGTGATAGTTCTAGTAATTGAATAGGATCCTTTAGTTAGATTCGATCAATCCATAACATAACAACATTTTTAGGACAACTTGTCAAATATTAGTATATATTTTTACATCTTGAATTGTCAAATTAAGTGCATAACTTTCCCGTAGCATATGTACTGACCCCCAAAAGTTAGACAATTAATTTATCCAAAGGATTTAGTTCTGTACTGCACAGGACTAAGTCCTTTTAGTTTTACCTTAATTCGTTTATTGTTGTAGTAATCAATATAGTCTACAATAGCTTGTTCCAATTGCTTAAGCGACTGAAACGACTTCTCATAACCGTAAAACATTTCCGATTTCAGAATCCCAAAGAAAGATTCCATCATGCCGTTGTCTGGGCTGTTGCCCTTGCGTGACATGGATGCTTGAACTCCCTTACTCTCTAGGAACCGATGATAAGAATCGTGTTGATATTGCCAGCCTTGATCACTATGGAGAATCGTATTCTCGTAGTGCTTCTCTGTGAATGCCTGTTCCAACATTGTTTGTACTTGTTCTAAGTTGGGTGAAGTTGAAAGATTATAGGCGATAATTTCACTATTAAAGCCATCTAAAACTGGTGATAAGTAAAGCTTTTGAGTACTTGCTGGAATGGCAAATTCTGTCACATCTGTGTAGCACTTTTCCATTGTTTTAGAGCCTTCAAATTGACGTTGAATGAGATTCTCTGCCTTTTTGCCAACGTCTCCTTTATGAGAAGAATATTTTCGTTTCTGTCGCATTTTAGCTTGTAAATTGAGTACTTTCATCAAGCGTTGAACTCTTTTATGATTTACCAGATAACCACGATTTCTTAGTTCTAAATGAATCCGACGATAACCATAATTTCCCTTGTGTTCGATAAAAATGGATTGAATTTCAGCTTTAAGCTCTTGATTCTTATCTAGTTTGTCTAGCTGTTTCAAGTGATAGTAGTAGGTCGAACGAGCTAGTTTAATGACTTTTAGAAGAAGATCTAACGAAAACTCAGTCATTAATTCTTGAACAATTTCTGTCTTTCTTCTTTCTCTTCTTTCTCTTTTTCCTCCTTCAATCGGAGTTCTCTTAACTTTTTTAGGATGGCATTCTCCGCTCTCAGGTACTCATTTTCTGCTTGAAGACGTTCTAATTCTGTCCTCTCTTCAGGTCTCTTTTTTGGCTTACGTCCCATTTTAGGTACTCTCCCTCTTGTTTTCTCAACAATAGTATACCCGTTTTTCTTGTATTGTGCTAGCCAATTAAGAAGTATCGTACGACTTGGGAGGCCGTATTCAAGAGAAACTCTATTTTTAGTCCAGCCTTCATGTATGACTTTATCAATCATTTCTTGTTTTAAATCAGGAGAATAGTAACGATTTTTTCCTTTTTTGACGAACTCTATTCCGTAACGATCAATCAATTTAATCATATACCTAATATTAGAATTGTTTATCCCAAATTTATTTGAAAGCTTCTCTAAGCTATATCCTTGTTTTCTAAGTTCATAGATCTGAACTTTATCATCATAAGTTAATTTCATAATAAAAATACCCCAAAAGTTAGATTTTGTCTGTCTAACTTTTGGGGTGCAGTTCACCTAATATTATGCGTTTTTTCCTATTTTAAAGACTTTTATCCACCTATTATACAAAGTTAAATATCCATCACAGTTTACCATTAGCCTTCATTACTTAACCCATTCGCCATTATAGTTTAAGTAGTAACCACCTACTGTGGTATTAACAGCTAAAGCACCTGAACCATAGGCATAGTACCATTTACCATTGACTTGGAACCAGCCTATCTTCATATCTCCATTACTTGCATTTAGGTAGTACCAAGTTGAACCATCTTTCACCCAACCAGTAGACATTGCACCTGATGAACGAAGGTAGTACCAACTGTTACCAACATAAGCCCAACCTGTCTTCATATCACCATTTTGAGCATCTAGATAATACCAAGTTGAACCATCTTTCACCCAACCAGTTGCCATAGCACCTGATGAACGGAGATAGTACCAGTTATTACCTAGATATTGCCATCCTGTTTGCATTGCAGCAGTTGTTGGATCAAGGTAGTACCAAGCTGAACCATCATTTATCCAACCTGCACGTCTTTCACCACCAATATAGTTTTCTCCATTAATTTCTGTTTTAGCTAGATAATACCAGTTAGACTGATCATAAAGCCAACCTGTCTCTAAAGAATGATTCTGATTAAAGTAATAGTTCGTGTAATAACGCTTCTCTTCTTTATCTTCTGAATCTTCTGAATCTTCACGTTTTTCCCCGTACTCTTTTCCAACACTGTCTTTTGTTTTAATCTCTAATGCTTTCCAGCCAACAAATTCTTGTAGTACCCCATCTTGTCCAAAATAGTACCACTTGTGTTGAAGGCCGATTTCATTAACTGGTTGGTTATCTAATAAATCATCACGATAACCTGTTCCAGGAATTTCTAAGTATTGCCATCCAACTACCATTTCTCCTTTATCACCAAAATAGTAAGTTTTTCCGTCTATTTTATGCCAATAGATTGCTTTATGAGCATCTTTTACATAATATTTTCTATTATCCTTATCAACAAATTGGCCACCTGTGGTATCCGCAAAAACAGTATTTGTAGCTAGCAAACCAAAGAAAAATGCTGTCAGTCCAACTTGCATAGTTTTTTTCAAAAGTTTCATTTATATGTCCTCCAATATTAAATCCACTCACCAGATGAAGCAAAATTATAAACTTTACCATCGATAGTTTGGCTACCTGTTACCATAGCTCCACTTGAGTTAAGATAATACCAGTTTCCTCCTACTTTTATCCAACCTGTTTTCATGTCTCCATTAGTAGGATCTAGATAGTACCATGTTGAACCATCTTTATACCAACCAGTCTTCATATCACCATTTTTATTATCTAAGTAATACCATTTGCCTCGTACATTTTTCCAACCTGTTGCCATTGAACCAGAGGTTCCCAAATAATACCATTTTCCATTTACTTTTTGCCAATCTGTAAGCATCTTACCAGAAGCATCTAGATAGTACCAAGTATCATCTATTTTCTGCCAACCCGTTTGTTTATCATGTTGTTTATAATAGTACCAACTGCCACTTAATTTTTTCCATCCTTCAAGAGAATATCCTTTAAGTACTGAATAAATAAATGATAAATTCTGTTCATTTAATTTTACTGCGCTATTAACTTGGTTAGCTTCATCTCCCAAAGTATGTACTCCGACTACACGGTGACTAGCATCATAAACAGCAGATCCACTTGATCCCCCCAAAGTATCAACTTGATAATTCAAAAAAGTACCATCATCACTTAAAACTTGTTTTTTATCTGTATACATTTGATGAATTCCAAAATCATATGATGGATATCCTGTAATCGTCACTGGTGTTCCAGCCAAATTTTTCTGACTATTTGGAAGCCCCAGTGTTCCCAATTTTGCGCCAACAGGCTCTTCTAGAATTAATAGAGCCAAGTCATATTTCGATGCATCTCTAGAATTTAAAGTTCTAAATTCTTTCAAATAACGAACTTCCTTAACCTTGATTTTTCCAAATGGTTCCTGATCTGGACTAGCTGCTGGAAGTACATAAATAGCATCCGCTTCTTTTCCATATTTATGACTGTAGAAGTTATGAGCTGCTGTAATTAAAACATTATCTTTAATAAAATTCGCGCTTCCTCTTCCTTCTATATTCGTTCCATTGGCTACACCATTGTACTCAGACAAAACCATAGCTGAAGTTGAATACGGATATTGTAGAGTATTATCAATTTTAACCAAATCATCATTACCGATAATTACTTCTGATTGATTTTGGTAATATGAACCATATGTTGGCGAAATCTCAGGAAGTGAAAAATTATTAGTTTCTGGACTTTCCTGTAATGTTTCACTCACCTCATATTCTTCACCTGTACTAGAAATAACAGTCAAAGCAGATACTGTCGACAACTGGCTAGCCAATAAAGTACTCGCAATAATTGAAATACCCAATTTTTTATAAAACGTTTTCTTCATTATTTTTATCCTCCTAATGTGATTATAGCATACTATTCTAAATTTCTCAATCTACTATAGAATCAAGAAATCTATCACCTTCTGTAAATACCCTCCATTATCACATAAACAGGTAAACTTTTCAATTAATGACTGCGCTTTTCAATCACGATAGAGGTACTTGCTTGCTTCTTTGATACTAAGTTCAGCCATTCTTTCCTTGTTTTTCTCAATAAAGCATGTTACTCAAGTTGGATTCGTTTTGGAGTAGTCTCGCAGAGTCCAGCCAATGGCTTTATTGGTAAAAAATTCTGTTTGGTTCAAGTTATGAAGGAGAATCTTTTCCATTAATTGAGTATTGGTCTTCTCTTTTCTTAATAACTGGTGGTCAATAGCGACGCGTCTCAACCAGATATTGTCTGACAGGCTCCATTGGAGGATTATTTTTTCCAGTTCCTGCTTCTCATACACCAAACTCCCTACTACTCGATCTAGGATATCCACCGTATCCCACCAAGACTTGGTAACAACCAACTGCTCTAGCTTAGGCAAATCGCTGTCCTTTAAATAAGACTGCATTGCTTTCAAATAGTTAGCAGCCACATACTGGTATTCTCTAGATTCTTTTTCCCAGCAAGTATCTGCAAAATCCCAATCGATAATCTTTGTTTTTTCGCTTCTGGAAAATATTTTTATAGAGTTTATTTCTTTCAGGCACCGCAATACCTAGAAAAGAAAATTGATGGCGCATATGGGCTTCCATGGGTCTTGCTTTTTAGAGTCTTTTGCTGCTTCTAGCTCCTCAAGTAAATCTGCTAAACTCATCTAAAACTCTTCATGCCCCACCAAATGGTGCTGAAAGGCATAGACAGCCGCCTGGGTGCGATCGCTGACTTCAAGTTTGGCAAGGATATTGGACACATGGGTCTTGACCGTCTTGAGAGAGATAAAAAGTTCATCAGCGATACGCTGATTTTCGTAGCCCTTGGCGATGAGTTGGAGAACATCTCGCTCACGCGCAGTCAGGTCCTCATGTAGTTCTATGTGATTGCGGTGGTATTCGACTTTTTTGCTGACCTCTTGCTCAATGGCCAACTCCCCAGCAGCCACCTTACGGACAGCATGGAGCAGTTCGTCGGCACTAGAAGTCTTGAGCATATAGCCACGAGCACCTGCATCTAAGACAGGCATGATTTTTTCATTGTCCAAGTAAGAAGTCACAATTAAAATCTTGGCTTCAGGCCATTCTTTAAGGATGGCCAAGGTCGCGTCAATTCCATTCATCTCAGGCATGACAATATCCATGACAATGACATTCGGACGCAATTTCAAGGCCAAGTCAATACCTTGAGACCCGTTTGCCGCCTCGCCCACAACTTCTACATCATCTTGGAGATCAAAGTAGCTTTTCAAGCCCAATCGGACCATTTCATGGTCATCTACTAGTAAAATTTTCATCTTTACTCCTTTATCATTCCTTATCTAACAGGGGAATACGGATATCAACTGCCAGTCCTTGCTTGGGAGCTGTCAAGAGTTGAACTGTTCCAGCCATATCTTCAACCCTCTCTTTGATATTTCGCAGTCCATAACTCAAGTCGTCTAAGTTCCCTAACTGGAAACCAATCCCATTGTCCACCACCTTCAGCTGCAATTCAAAGTCTGTCTGATAGAGATAGACATCCAAACAAGAGGCCTGGGCATGGCGGAGGGTATTGCTAATCAACTCCTGCAAAATGCGGAAGATATGCTCCTCAATCTTCTTGGGCAATTTCGTCATATTCTGCTTGAGACTAACCTTGAGATCACTCTTGTCCTCAAGCTCTTTTAGGAGAATTTGAATCCCTTCTATCAAGCTCTTCTGCTCCAGTTCAATTGGTCGCAAGTGCAGGAGCAAGACTCTCAAGTCCTTCTGGGCAGTTTCTAAAATAGCTGTGACACTCTGCAACTGGATCTGCATCTTTTCTCTATCCAATTTCAAAGCCTGCTGACTGACGCCTGATAAAATCATGTGAGCCGCAAACAACTCCTGACTGACTGTATCGTGCAAATCCCGAGCAATCCGCTTTCGTTCCTTCTCGATGATTTCCTCTTCCTGAGCAAGGCTGTGATTTTCAGCCTTTTGAAGCGCTTCTGTCAAGAGGTTAAGTTTGCCAGATAAGGACTTAAAACTAGCATCCAAATCTGGATCTACAACCTGAACCACTTCTTTCCCTGCCAACAAACGCTTGAGATTAGCCTGCATTTTTCTTAGAGAAAGCTCTTCCACACCTCTCCAAAACAGGGATAAGAGAAAGGTCATGGACATGCTGAATACCAACAATAAAAAGATAAATTTTTCTGTTTTTTCGACATCGTGCAAGAAAATAGACCAGTCAAAGTCAAGGATTTCCAGCAAGCTGTGGGAGAAAAAAAAGACAAAGAGGACAGAGGTGATGGCAATGATTACATAAGCTTGTTTTTTCATCCTCTGACCACCTCCACATCCCCAATCATAGTGGTCAAGAAAATCTTGACACTCTTGTTACTCTTGAGATAGTCTTTCGTTTCTTGATGATAGTGTTCATTGCGGAGGGCTCGCTTGGGCTGATTGAAAAAAGTCAAATCCCCATAGAGACAATTAACGCTGAGACTGACTTCCACATCTACAGGTACGATGATTTTGGTCGTGCCTATCATCTTTCTGAGGATAATGACATTGTCATGATTGGTTAGGATAACCCTCTCCAGATGAATAGTGTCCCTACCCATGAGACGAAAGAGATTGATATCATCAAACTGGCAAGTCTGGTAGCTTGAAAAATGATGAAGATTTCCAAACCAACGATTTTTCTCCTTCTTAACCGTTACCACCTCTTCAAAAATCAAATTGGTCTGCTCTTTTTCCTGGTTCATCATCGGATAAAGAAGAAAGAGGCTGTAGATGACCGCAACAAAAATAGCTAGAATCACAAAAGGATTGAGCATGACGATGAAAAAGAAGAGAATGCTTGCCACCACTAAAAGAAGATTATTGCCCTCTTTACCAGTGTAATAGCGAATCAAAAGCAAAAAGAGGAATAAAATCAGCAGAAAACGTGAAAAATGCTCTGAAACCATCAAAATCAGAGCTCCCGTCAAAAGACAGGCTTCGATAAATAAAAAGATTTTAAATTTTCTCATAGGTTGATCCTCTCCTTTCTATTTTATCACACTTCAAAAAAGTCACCTCAGTCTGAGGATGGAAAAAAGGCGGTGGTCACGCCTTTTTCATCTGATCCTTTGCTTCTTTTAATTTTCCATAAAGAAGATAGTCTACTTTTTGCAAATCTGCTATGGTGGCACAATTAAGAGCACACATAATCAAACGCAGATCGTCTTTCCAGCCTTGAACAATACCAATCACTTCTTCAACTGAATAGGTTTCAACCAATTCCAGAACTGTTCGTGACAGTCCTACAGCTTTGGCACCAAAGACCAAACACTTAATCATATCCAGCGGATTCCGAACGCCTCCACTAACCAAGAGTTCGACCTTGTCTTTCCATTCTTGGGCGTTGAGTAGGGCCTGCACGGTAGACTGTCCCCATTGATTGAGGTAATCACGCTGGCCACTGCGACGGTTTTCGATATAGGCAAAGCTGGTGCCACCACGACCTGATAAATCCACTGTACGAACACCCAGTTCATAGGCTCTCTCGATGGTCTTGGCATCCATTCCAAAGCCCACTTCCTTGAGAACAATAGGAACAGGAATTTGCTGGCTATAGTCTGCCAGATGCGATTGCCAGCTTCTGAACTTCCTTTCTCCCTCAGGCATAAGCAATTCCTGCATGACATTGACATGCACTTGCAGGAGAAGAGGATGCATCTCTTCTACAGTCTGAAGGCCTAACTCGACAGGCTTGTCCAATCCAATATTGGTTCCAAGGAGGAGATTGGGATGACTAGACTTGACAGAAAAAGAGTCATCTGCTGGATCTTTGAGTGCTGCGCTATAAGAACCCGTTACAAATAAAATACCACAGGCTTCTGCCACTTGAGCCAACTTTTGATTGATTTCTTTACCTTTTTCACTCCCACCTGTCATGGCATTGATATAAAAAGGAAAATCCCACTTTCGACCAGCAAACTCTGTCGACAGATCGATTTCATCCAGATTGTAAAGAGGCAAGGAAGAATGAAGCAGCTCCACCTCATCAAAGCTATTATAGGAACTTTTCTGCTCAAGGGCATAGCGGATGTGCTCATCCTTACGATTTGTCGTCATGTCCTATCCTTTCTTGGTATAAGAGCTCAATCCCCAGATCGGCCCAACGGTTTTTTAGGGTTTCAGTTGATTGCTCATCAAAACTCAAGGCAATACCACAATCACCACCACCAGCGCCACTGCTTTTGGCAACGGCTTGCAAATCTTGACTGGCTTCTTTCAGCTGTCTAAGCGAAGGCGTATAAATATCTGCGCTCAAGCCTTCTAAGAGATTGCTGGCTGTTTCCACCTGCTCAATAACTTTTTCGGATTTCCCCTGCTCCAAGGCTTCTACCAGAGAAGCCACTGTTTCTTTTGAGGAACTTAAAAAATTCTGATTGATATTTTGCTTGATTTGTTGAACCATATCACTAGATACAGCCACTTCCTTGGTCCATCCCACTAGGAAATCACATTCTAAAGTTGGTTTCACTTGTGAAATTGAAAAGTCCCAATCACGCTCTAAAACAGTCGCCAAATTTTCTTCTTTCAACCAAGCTGCTACCTGCTGGCGATCAAATGACTGGTAAAGAACCAAATCCTCTGCCACAATACAGGCAAGGTCCCCCATAGACCCATTGTCTCCGCGCTTGAGCAAGACAGCGCTAGCCAGCTTGAACAAAAGCTCCTGATCAACCGAAAGCTTATACAGAGCTAGCAGAGCCTTGATGACCAAAACAACGACGCTACCGCTAGAACCTAGACCAAACTTTTTCCCTTCCCGTTCCATTTTTCCTCGAATTTCTAGAGAAAAATGTCTTAAAGTTTGACCTCGATAAGTCAGGAAATCTTCCACTAAAGCAATCGTTTCTTGAATCAAGCTGTAGTCAGAATTTGGCGCCAAATCTACTGCGAAATCAAACAGATCTGAATAAATACGGTAGCTGTCAGAAAAAGCAATATCGCCCTTCATATAGATGGGAATGGCCTTTATCAAGGCCAACTGTCCGGGCTCTAAAATAGCATATTCACCTGCCCAATAGAGCTTTCCACAAGTTTTAACAGCAATCATCTTGACTCAAATCCTTTGTTTTTGACACAATCAAGCGGTAACGTTGACCGAAGATTTTTGATAAATGCTCCAAGTCTTTCTCTTGACAAAGAACTTTGACATTAGGACCGGCATCCATAGTAAAGTAGCAGGCCTCTCCTTGCTCGCGAAGTTGACGAACAAAGTCCATCGCTTCATAAGATGAATCGGTCAGATAAGAAAAGGCTGGTGATGCTGTTTTGGTCGTAGCGTGCATAGCAAGAGCATTTTTCTCCGTTAATTCTCCAATCTTGGCAAAGTCATTTTCCTTGAGATAAATCAGCATATCCTGATAGTCCTTCTCAGACTGACGAACCCAGTCGTCAAAAGTCGTCGAAGTCTCCACACAAAGTTTCATCCCGTCACGGCTAGAGATTGGTTTTTTCTTGTCCTCTAGCACCAACATGATCATAGCTAGTTTCAAGTTTGTCTCTACAGGGTAAATTCCCCCACTATCCTTGTCCCAGGCACCTAGTGGTCCATAAAAACTCCGAGAAGAAGAACCTGAGGCAAACTTAGCCTCCTGTGCCAACTGACTCCGAGACAAACCAAGCTGGAAATAAGCATTACAAGCCTTGACCAGGGCGGACAAACCACTAGAACTTGAGGACAGGCCCGCTGCCGTAGGCATATTATTTTGAGTATCGATACGGACAAAGCCCTCACCAGCTGGACGATAACGGTCAATAATCTTACTCATCTTGGCATGCTCGACCTCATTTTGTAGCTGAGCATTGATGTAAAATTCGTCAGCTGTTACATTGGCTGGTAAAGGCGACAAGGTCGTCTCTGTATACATATTTTCCAAAGTTAGAGAAATACTGCTAGTAGCAGGCACTATCTCTTTTTCTTTTTTCTTTCCCCAATATTTGATAATAGCAATATTTGCGTAGGAACGTACTGTTACAGGCTCTCTATCCATGTCTGAACAGCTCCTTTCTCTTCTAATCTTTCTGCTAATTCTTGTGCGTGTGTCAAATTATCTGCCAAGGCTATAATACAGCCTCCTAGCCCACCACCGCTCATCTTGGCACCCAGAGCACCATGGCTAAGAGCCGTTTCAACCAGATGGTCTGCCTCAGGGCTACTGACCCCAATTTCTTTTAAATGTAAATGCGCTTGACTGAGGATTTGTCCCAGTTCTTCAGCATCTTTTTGTGAAATCGCATCCTCTGCCTGCTGGGTCAATTCTCCCAAGGCATGCAAAAATGGTAGGGCATCCTTGCCCTTATTTTGAACCACTTGGATGGCTTCACGAGTATGACCATAAACACCCGTATCGGCAATCACCAAATAGGCGGATAAATCCATCTCAAGTTCTGTAAATCCTACGTTCTTGATAAAGCGAATAGGTTGGTCACTGAGACAGGTCTTAGCATCCAAACCACTAGGATTCATATGGGCAATCATTTCAGCTCGATTGACCAAGATTTCTAGTACATCATGAGGCAGATCGGCCTGATAGTAGTCAAATACCGCACGAATGGCCGCTATGCTGATAGCCGCTGACGAACCCATCCCCCGTTTCTCAGGGATAGCCGAGTCAATCTCACAACGAATGCAGGCTTCTGTGATATCCAAATACTCCAGTGAGGCATAAACCGCCATGGACAAGGTATCCTCCTCATAAAGGCGCCAAGGACTCTCTGCAGGAACTACCTTACAGGTCACCTCCACCTCCAAAAGAGGCAGGGAAATGGCAGGATAACCGTAAACGACCGCATGTTCCCCTATTAAAATTATCTTACTATGTGCCTGACCGACACCAACTTTTTTTGTCATTTTTTCCTTTTACTAGACGAAAAAACGTCTTATTTTTCATACAAGTATTAATTCTTTCCTATCTATTTTATTATATTTTCACAAAAAAAGCGATTGTTTCCATTCACAATCGCTTCTTTCATTATTGAACCCATTCGCCATTATAGTTGACAGAATAGCCATTTACAGTCGTATTCACTGCCAAGACACCTGAGCTATAAGCGCGTAGTACCATCTGCCATTGACCTGGAACCAACCTGTCGTCATAGAACGACGAAAGAAACTCCATACCGTTAAGTAAAGAGGAAAGTCGTGAGGGAGCATGCGCCATTGGCAACCTGTTTTAGTGACGTACAAAGTCTCATTAACAAGTACTCGTTTCGGCCATTTATAGGTGCGGTGTTTGGAGAAATAGGGTTCAATCTCCCAAGAGGCATAGGGGCGCATAATAGATATGTTCCTCAGAAAATACATCAGACAAGCGGTTAAATTCTGTACCATTATCTGCCGTGATGGACAGAATCTTGTCTTGTTTTAAGATGAGTTTTAAAGCCTGATTGACCGCCTCAGCACTTTTATTTGGAATCAATCGGATAATTTGATGCCTAGTCCTTCAATCAGTTAAGACCAGTAAACAATAATTTTTCACTCTTGTAAGCAGAACCGTATCAATCTCATACTGCCCATTCTCCAATCGCAGATTGATAGCTTCAGGACGCTGTTCGATAGATTGACCAGGGGGGTTAAAATTGGTGCTAGCTTGTTTCTTAAGCGCTTTTCCTTTTCTAGGATAGAGCAGATCCTGTTTTGACCATCCTAATTTTCCATGATG